>NZ_JAEVHN010000250.1:0-8282 GCF_016803375.1 Micromonospora sp. 4G55 | reverse complement strand
AGGAAGGCGTCCACCTGGTCGGCGGTGAGGATCAGCGGCGGGGCGAGCCGGACCACGTCCGGCTGCACCGGGTTGACCAGGAAGCCCGCCTCGCGCAGCGCGGCGGTGACCGGGCCGGAGGCCGGGGCGGTGAGCGCGATCCCGAGCAGCAGGCCGGCGCCGCGGACCTCGGCGACCAACGGGTGGCCGAGCGCCTCGACGCCCCGGCGCAGCCGTTCGCCGGTCCGCTTGACGTGATCGAGCAGCCCCTCGCTGGCGATGGTGGCGACCACCGCCAGGGCGGCGGCACAGCTGACCGGGTTGCCGCCGAAGGTGGTGCCGTGCGAGCCGGGGGCGAGCAGCTCCCCGGCCCGCCCGAAGGCGAGGCAGGCCCCGATGGGCATGGGCAGCCCGCCGCCGAGCCCCTTGGCCAGGGTCACCACGTCCGGCTCGATCCCGTCGGCCTGGTGGGCGAACCAGTGCCCGGTGCGGCCGATCCCGGTCTGCACCTCGTCCAGGACGAGCAGGGCGCCGTGCCGGGCGGTGATCCGCCGCGCGTCGGCCAGGTAGCCGGCGGGCGGCACGACGACGCCGTTCTCACCCTGGATCGGCTCCAGGATCACCATGGCGGTCGCGTCGCTGACGGCCGCGTCGAGGGCGGCGGTGTCGCCGTACGCCACGTGGGTGACGTCGCCGGGCAGCGGGCGGAACGGGTCGGCCTTGGCGGGCTGGCCGGTGAGCGCGAGCGCCCCCATGGTCCGGCCGTGGAAGCCGCCCCGGGCGGCCACCACGTGACTGCGGCCGGTGAGCCGGGAGAGCTTGAACGCCGCCTCGTTGGCCTCCGCGCCGGAGTTGGCGAAGAACACCCGGCCGGGCCGGCCGGCGAGGGCCAGCAGCAGCTCCGCCAGGGCCACCGGGGGCTCGGCGACGAACAGGTTGGAGACGTGGCCCAGGGTGGCGACCTGCCGGGAGACGGCGGCCACCACGGCCGGGTGGGCGTGGCCGAGGGCGTTGACCGCGATGCCGCCGAGCAGGTCGACGTACTCCCGGCCGGCCTCGTCGACCACGACGGCGCCGGAGCCGGAGACCAGCGCCAGCGGCGGGGTGCCGTAGTTGTCCATCAGGGCCTGGCCCCAGCGTTCGACCAGCGTGCTCATGCGGGAACCGTGCCTTCCCTGTTCGCGACTGCGGGGCTCGCGCTCACGACCATCGTGCCGAATCCTTCCGAGGTGAAGACCTCCAACAGCGTGGAGTGGGCGACCCGGCCGTCGACGACGTGCGCGGCGGGTACGCCCCCGCGCACCGCCCGCAGGCAGGCCTCCATCTTCGGGACCATCCCCGACTCCAGGGACGGCAGCAGCTTCGCCAGCTCGTCGTCGGTGATCTCGCTGACCAGGCTGGCGGTGTCCGGCCAGTCGGCGTACAGGCCGGCCACGTCGGTGAGCACCACCAGCTTGCGGGCGTCGAGGGCGACGGCGAGCGCGGCGGCGGCGGTGTCGGCGTTGAGGTTGTGCAGCACCCCGTCGACGTCCGGCGCGACGGTCGAGATGACCGGGATCCGGCCGGCCGCGATCAGGTCGGTCACCGCCGAGACGTCGACCGACTCCACGTCGCCGACCTGCCCGACGTCCACCGGCTGCCGTCGACGTACGCGGGCCGGCGGACGGCGGTGAACAGCCCGGCATCCTCGCCGGAGAGGCCGACGGCGAACGGGCCGTGCGCGTTGATCAGCCCGACCAGTTCCCGGCCGACCTGCCCGACCAGCACCATCCGGACGACGTCCATCGCCTCGGGGGTGGTGACCCGCAGGCCGCCCCGGAACTCGCTGGCGATGCCGAGCCGCCCGAGCATGGCGGAGATCTGCGGGCCGCCGCCGTGCACGACGACCGGCTTGAGGCCGGCGTAGCGGAGGAAGACCATGTCGGCGGCGAAGGCGCGCTGGAGCGCGGGTTCGACCATGGCGTTGCCGCCGTACTTGACCACGACGGTGGCGCCGGAGAGGCGGGCCAGCCAGGGCAGGGCCTCGATCAGCGTCTCGGCCTTGGCCTGGGCCCGGGTGAGGTCGGCGGTGAGGCTCATGAGGAGTACGCCGAGTTTTCGTGCACGTACGCGTGCGACAGGTCGTTGGTCCAGATCGTCGCGGCCGAGGAGCCGGCGTGCAGGTCGATCCGGATGGTGACGTCCCGGCCGGACAGGTCGACCTTGGCGCGGTCCTCGGCGGCGGCGCCGGAGCGGCACACCCAGATCCCGTTGACCGCGACGTCGACGCCGTCCGGCTCGAAGGCGGCGGCGGTGGTGCCCACGGCGGCGAGGATCCGCCCCCAGTTCGGGTCGTTGCCGAACAGCGCGGTCTTGACCAGGTTGTTCCGGGCCACCGACCGGCCCACCTCGACCGCGTCCGCCTCGGTGGCGGCGCGACGACGTCGATCGCGATCTGCTTGGTCGCGCCCTCGGCGTCGGCGATGAGCTGCTGGGCCAGGTCGTGGCAGGCGGCGGTGACCGCGGCGGTCAGCTCCTCCTGGGTGGGCTCGACGCCGGACGCGCCGCTGGACAGCAGCAGCACCGTGTCGTTGGTCGACATGCAGCCGTCGGAGTCGATCCGGTCGAAGGTGACCGAGGTGGCGGCCCGCAGCGCGGCGTCGAGCGTCTCCGGCCCGGCGACCGCGTCGGTGGTGAGCACGCAGAGCATGGTGGCCATGGCCGGGGCGAGCATCCCGGCGCCTTGGCCATGCCGCCGACGGTCCAGCCGCTGCCCCGGGCGACCGTGGTCTTGGGGCCGGGTGTCGGTGGTCATGATCGGCCGTCGGCGGCCGCCGTGGCCGCCGTCGCGGCCGAGCCCCCGGATGGCGCTGCGCACGCCGGGCAGCAGCTTCTGCATCGGCAGCCGCTCGCCGATCAGGCCGGTGGAGCAGACCGCGACCTCGCCGGCGCGAGCATCAGCCGGGGGCTGACCGAGGTCAGCGCGGCGGCGGTGTGCTCGGCGGTGGCGTGGGTGTCCTGGAAGCCGGCCGGGCCGGTGCAGGCGTTGGCGCCGCCGGAGTTGAGCACCACGGCGCGGACCACGCCGCCCCGGACGACCTGCTGGGTCCAGAGCACCGGCGCGGCCTTGACCCGGTTGGCGGTGAAGACACCGGCGATCCCGGCGTCGGGGCCGTCGTTGACGACGAGGGCGAGGTCGGCGGCGCCGCTGGTCTTGAGGCCGGCGGCGACCCCCGCTGCCCGGAATCCCCGGGGGGTGGTGACGGTCATGGCGCGACTCCGAAGACGGGGAGGCCGGTGGTCTCGGGCAGGCCGAGCATGAGGTTGGCGCACTGCACGGCCTGGCCGGCGGCGCCCTTGCCGAGGTTGTCGATCGCGCTGACCACGATCACCCGGCCGGAGTCGACGTCGACGCCCGCCTGCAGGTGGCAGGAGTTCGAGCCGGCCGTGGCGGCGGTGTGCGGCCAGGCGCCCTCGGGCAGGACGTGCACGAACGGCGCGTCCGCGTACGCGGCGGCCAGCACGTCGCGCGGGTCGGCGTCGCCGGTCGGCACCGCGGTGACGGTGGCGAGGATGCCGCGCGGCATGGGCGCGAGCACCGGGGTGAAGGAGAGGCTGGTCGCGCCGGTGGCCTGCTTGATCTCCGGCACGTGCTGGTGGGCGCCGACCTTGTAGGGCGACAGGTCGCCCATCACCTCGCTGCCGAGCAGGTGGGCCTTGGCGGCCCGGCCGGCGCCGGAGGTGCCCGAGGCGGCGACCACCACCACGTCGGTGGGGAAGACCGCGCCGGCGGCGATCAGCGGGGCCAGGGCGAGGGTGGTGGCCACGGCGTAGCAGCCGGTGCTGGCCACCCGGGTGGCGGCGGCGATCGCCGCCCGCTGGCCGGGCAGCTCGGGCAGGCCGTAGGTCCAGGCGCCGGCGTGCGGTCCGCCGTAGTAGCGGGCCCAGGCGTCGGCGTCGTGCAGCCGGTGGTCGGCGCCGAGGTCGACCACCTTGACCGTCGCCGGCAGGGCGGCGGCGAGGGCCGCCGACTCGCCGTGCGGCAGGGCCAGGAAGACCAGGTCCGCGTCGGCCAGGGCCGCCGGGTCGGTCGCCGCGAGCGTCAGGTCGAGGCCCGCGAGCTGCGGGTGTACGGCGCTGACGGGCTGACCGGCCTGGGAATGGGCGGTGGCGGCGACGAGGTCGAGCTCGGGGTGCCCGGCGATCAGGCGCAGCAGCTCACCCCCGGCGTACCCGCTCGCCCCGGCGACCGCAACTCGAATGCCCATACTCACCTCCGCATGACTATGCAGAAAAGGCTAGCGGTCCGGACCCCTCACTGCAAGTTCATACGTCCCACTGCATGGACATGTGATCGTGACTCCGGTCACCGGGCGGGACGACAACGGCCGGGACTACAGGCGGCCCTCCTCGACCGCCCGGGTCACCCATGGCACGACCTCGTCGAGCATCTCGTCCAGCGAGGTGGTGGCGGTGAAGTCGAGGACCTCGCGGGCCTTGGTCACGTCCGGCACCCGCTTCTGCACGTCGTACTGGTAGGGCTCGTCGGAGACGTACCGGAACGGCAGGTCCGGGCCCTTGATCTTGCGCCAGATCAGCTCGGCCAGCTCCAGCACGCTGGTCGACTCGGCGGTGGAGAGGTTGAAGTCCTCGTTGTGGGCCGCCGGGTGCTCCACTGCGGTGGCGATGCCCCGGGCCAGGTCCCCGCCGTAGGTGTAGTGCCGCACCTGGTGGCCCTCGCCGAGGATGTGCAGCGGATCCTGCCCCTTGACGATCTTCTGCACCAGGTCCGGCACCACGTGCGACATGGCGAGCTTGACGTTGCCGGAGAGCACCTCGGCCTGGCCCAGCGCCCGCCCCTCCCCCACGCCGACGCAGTTGAACGGCCGGACGATGGTGTACGGCAGCTGGTACTGCTCCCAGGCGGCCCGGGCGTAGTACTCCACGGCCAGCTTCTGAAAGCCGTACGAGGACAGCGGCGGCGGGATGCGCCGCTCGTCGCCCTCCCGGCTGGGCCAGTGCTCGGTGGACTCGTAGACCATCGAGGAGGAGAGGTAGGTGACCTTCGCCAGGCTGCCGTCGCGGTGGGCGCGGATGGCCGCGTCGCAGGTGGCCGCCATGATCCGCTCGTTGGTGGCGAGCAGGTCGTAGGCGTAGGCGTGGAAGTAGGAGATGCCGCCGATCATCGCCGCCCCGGCGACCAGGTGGTCGCAGCCGTCCAGCAGCTCGGTGAGCAGGTCGACGTCGCGGGCGTCGCCCTCCACGAACCGGAACCGGGGATGGGTGTCGTAGCTGTGGGTGACCGGGCCGTACTTGGAGAAGTTGTCGATGCCGACCACCTCGTGGCCCCGGCCCAGCAACTCCTCGACGAGGTAACCGCCGATGAAGCCGGCCGAACCAGTTACCAGGACCTTCGCCACGTGCGCTCCTATGCGGTCTTCTCGTACTCGGTGCTGTCCCGCTCGCCGCGCGGGGCGGGCACGGCCGGGGCCGTGCGGGTGGTCAGCTTCTCCGGGCTCAGCCGTCGACCGTAGGCGAAGAAGTACCACCGCAGGTAGCCGGGGAGGAACCGACCCAGGTCGAAGTGGGACTCCCCCAGCGGCCGGTCCAGCCAGATGGTGGGGATCTCGGCGACCGGTAGCCGCAGCCGGGTGGCCTTCGCGGTCAGCTCCAGCCCGATCTCGAAGCCGGTACGCGACTCGATGCCGACCTCCCGGACGAACGCCGTGTCGTACGCCTTGAAGCTGTTGGTGGCGTCCCGGGTGCCCACCCGGGCCAGCGTGTAGAGGCTGCGCCCCGCCCAGCGGGACATCATCCGCTTGAGCCGGGGCCCGCCGACCTGCTGCCCGCCGGGCATGTAGCGGGAGGCGGCGGCGACCACCACGCCCCGGTCCACCAGCCGGGCCAGCTCGTCGATCTGGCGCGGATCGTCACAGCCGTCGGCCATGGTGACCACGACGACCGGGGCGAGCGCGGCGTCGATGCCGAACCGGATGGCGTTGGCCGGCCCGCGCCCGTACGTGTTGAGCACCGCGCGCACCCGCGGGTCCGTGCGGGCGATCTGCTCGACGTACGGGACGGTGGTGTCCTCCGGCATGTCGTGCACGATCAGCACCTCGGCCGGGAGCAGCATCTCGCGCAGCATCCGTTCGAGGCAGCGCAGGATGGCCTCGCCCTCGTTGTAGACCGGCACGATCACCGACACCCGCGGCCTCACACCCGCACCCCCGTCCCGGTCAGGCCCCACATGTCGATCACCGGCTTGTCGGTGTCCAGCCGGGCGTACTGCTCGTGCGGGGCGGCGATGACCAGCAGGTCGGCCCGGCGCAGCACCTCGTCCAGGTCGACCAGGCGCTCGTCGGCGACGTACGGGTCGGTGCAGATGGTCTCCCGGGTCTTCAGCGCCAGGATCTTGCGCAGCTTGTACGCCAGGCTCTCCCGCGGGTCGTCGGAGCCGCCCTTGAAGGCCATCCCGAGGATGCCCACGGTCAGCTCCGACAGGTCGAACCGGTCCTCCAGCCGGGACACCAGGTAGAGCGGCAGCCCCTCGTTGATCAGCATCGCGGAGTGGCCCAGCACGAAGTTGTTCCGGTTGAACGCGGCCAGCTGCATGGTGTCCTTGAACAGGCACGGCCCGGCGGCGAAGCCCGGCATCGGCAGGTCCGCCGCGCGCGGGTAGTCGTGGGCGACCGCGTGCCGGATCCGGGCGAAGTCCAGCCCGAAGTCGTTGGCCATCATCCAGAACTGGTTGGCGGTGGCGAACTTGATGTACCGCCAGGTGTTGGTGAACAGCTTCGCCAGCTCCGCCTCCTCCGGCTCGAGCGGGACGATCTGCTCGGTGAGGTGCCGGAACAGCTTCTCCGCCCGGGCCAGGGCGGCGGGCGTGCGGGCCGCGACGATCTGCGGCAGCGTGAACAGCTCGGTCATCGCCCGGCCCTCGGCGATCCGCTCCGGGCAGAACGCCACGTCGGCCTTGACGCCCTTGCCGGCGAGCAGCTTCTCGGTCAGCGCCGTCACACCCGGGTAGACGGTGCTGCGCAGCACCACCAGTTGCCCGTCGCGCAGGTGCTCGGCGCAGCGCTCCAGCGCCCGGGGCACCGCGCCCAGGTCCGGGTTGAGGTGCTCGTCGACGGGCGTGCCGACGACCACCACGAGGTGCTCGGAGGCGCCCACGGCGACCGGGTCGGTGGTGGCCCGCAGCCGGCCGGCGGCGACCGCCTCGGCCAGCGCGTCGGCCGCGCCCGGCTCGGCGAAGGGCAGGGTGCCCGCGTTCACCGTGGCGACCGCGTCGGCGTTGATGTCGTACAGCACGACGGAGAGGCCGCGGGCGGCGAACGCGATGCCCAGCGGCAAGCCGACCCGGCCACAACCCCCGACGATGCAGACGTCGACGGAGAGCGGCGCGGGGCCCGGATCCTCGGACATGGGGTCAGCTCCCGGTGGGGGTGGTGGGGGTGTGATCGGGGTGGTGGTCGGAATCCAAGCAGGTTAACCGCTCACATGTGACCCGTGGGTAGCCGAACATGCCGTCGGCGGTGGCCTTTCGGCCGATGCCTCACCGTCCGTGGCACATCGATCACCCTCCCGGAACCCGGCGTGGCCGGGGCCGGAGCGTGCCGGCCAGCCGCCGGTGCGACCAGTGCCTGTGGGTGCGGCGTGGGCCAGCAGCTCGGCGAGCCGCCGCTACGTCTCGGTCTCGCCGCCGTCGGCCGGCGACCGACACGACGAGGGGCCCTTCCCACCGTCGCGGAAGGGGCCCCTCGCCGGCCGGTCAGGCGCCGCGCAGCGTGGCGCCGAACCGCTGCGCCGCGAGGGCGACGGCCGCGTCGCGGGCGGCCACCGCCTCTTCCACGGTCAGCGTCCGGTCCGGGGCCCGGAAGGTGAGCTTGTACGCCAGCGACCGGCGTCCCGCGCCGAGCTGCTCCGAGGCGTACACGTCGAAGAGCCGGACGCTCTCCAGCAGCTCGCCGGCGCCCTCGACCAGCGCCTGCTCCACCTGGGCCGCGGGCACCGACTCGTCCAGTACCAGCGCCACGTCGATCAGCGCCGGCGGGAAGCCGGACACGGTCGGCGCGGGCGCGACCGGCGGGGCCGGCAACGCGTCCAGGTCCAACTCCATGGCGCTGGTGCGGCGGGGCAGCTCCAGCGCCGCCACCACGGCCGGGTGCAGCTCGCCGGCGTGACCGACGATCGCCCCGTCGACCAGCAGCCTCCGCGCAGCGCCCCGGGTGCCAGGGCGCGTACTCGACGGCCCGCACCTCGATCCGGTCCGCCGGGATGTCGGCGGCGGCGAGCACCACCCGGCCGGCCTCGACCGCGTCCGC
>NZ_JAEVHN010000249.1:0-8286 GCF_016803375.1 Micromonospora sp. 4G55 | reverse complement strand
GCTCGCTGGCCCGCACCAGCAGCGGGTTCAGCCGCCCCCCGGTACGCGTCGACGGCCACGTCGCGCAGCGCGTCGGCGCCGCCGGCGGTGAGGTCTCGGGTCTCGTCCACGGCCGCCCGCAGCTCGTCCCGCAGCGCCCCGGCCGGGGTCAGCGCCAGCGCCTCGGTGAGATACCAGAGCAGCTCGTGCAGCGGGCGCACCACGGCGAAGGTGGCGAACATGGCCGATGCCGTCGCCGGGTCGTCCCGCCAGTTCCGCCCGCTGAAGGTGTGTTGGGTGACGTGCTGGCCGGCGCCGAAGCAGTCGAAGACGGTGCAGCCGGGGAAGCCCAGCTCGCGCAGCTGCGGGTGGATGCCGCAGCGCGAGTCGGCGCCCAGGTTCGGGCAGGGCTGGCCGGCGGGCTTGTCCAGCGCGAAGTCCGCCGAGGCGGCGAAGGCCGGGGCGACGCAGCACAACCCGACGCAGCGGGCGCAGTCGGCGCGTAGCTCGGTGCCGCCTCGGGGTGTTTCGGACACGCTGACCGGTCTCCCACTGGTTGGTTGGTCTGCGGCCCGGGTCGCCGGGCCGGCGTACCCCATTGTCCGTCAGCGGGGCGGCCGGGCCGCCCGGGGGAGGGTCTGCGGATTCGACGTCGGCCGGGCTGCCCGCTTTCGTATGGTGGGCCTATCCAGGAGGGCCGGGGGTCGGGGCATGGACGACCGCGAGCGGGAGCAGGCACTGCTCACCGCGCTGACCACCGAGCACTTCGTGCTCCAGACCTCCCGCGGCGCCACCATCGCCGAGTCGGTGGGACGGGCGACGGTGTTCCTGTCGCTGCTGTCGGCGGCCCTGATCGGTCTGGGCTTCGTCTCGAGCAGCGAGGGGCTGATCCGGCCGTACCTCGGGGCGGTGCTGCCGACGCTGGTGGTGACCGGGCTGCTGACGTTCGCCCGGCTGGTGCAGAACATGGTGGAGAACTCGCTGGACCTGCAACGGATTCAGCGGATCCGGGCCTACTACCACCGCACCGTCTCCACCGGTCACGACTTCTTCGCCGACGCGGTGTCGGACGAGGACATCGCCCGCGCCGCCTGGCGGGCGGTCGGCGCGCGGCCCGGGTGGTTCCAGCTGATGCTCACCACAGCGGCCATGGTGGGGGCGGTCAACGCCCTGCTGATCGGGCTCGGCGTGACGCTGCTCGTCGGGCTGGTCGGCGCCGGCTCGGCGGTGGCGATCGGCGTCGGGGTGGTGGTCGCGCTGGCCGCCTTCGCCGTCCAGGTCGCCTACGTCAGCCGCCGGTCGATCTCGCGCGTGCCGTGACCGGGAGGCGCGACGCCCGTTCCCCAGGGACGGGCGCCGCGCCGATCCGGTCAGAAGGCGAACAAGGCGCCGGTGCCGCGCAGCAGCAGGCACCGGTTCTCGTACGACTTCGACCAGGTCACCGGCCGGTCCTGCCAGAACCCCCAGGCGCGGACCGTCACCGGCGCGTAGTCGAAGGTGCAGGGGCCCGGCTCGGCCGACAGGACGGACAGGTCGCCGTCGACGCGGGCCAGGGTGCGGCAGGCGGTGACCGCGTCGGGGTGGGTGCCGCCGGCCGTCCGCAGACCAGCACGGCCGAGCGGTCCTCGGCGGTGCCCGGCCGGTCGATGTCGAGCAGCAGCACCGACGGGGTCTCCGGACCGGATCGGGGTGCGGCCTGCGCGGCCTGGGGGAGCAGGGCCGCCTGCGCGGTCAGCAGGGCGACGGCGAGGGCGCCGCCGTGGCGGCGGCGCGTCGGGTGAAGGGCATCGTGACGTCCTTCCGGTTGCGGGACCCCGGGTCTCGGGGCCGGTGGACGGCCCGTCCGTCGTGTGGCCGGGCCGTCGAGAACCCTAGGTGGACGGTGTGAACGCGAAGCGTCACGATTTGTTACACCGCCCGCCCTCCGGAGGACGTCAGGTGTGACAACCTGCGCCGGCGCGCGCCGGGAGGGCGGTCGTCCGCCGCGACATGGTCTCTGGCCCGACCCATGAGTTGCCGCGGTGTTGCGACCACCCGCCCGCACCCGGCCGCACGTCGTCGCCCGCCCCGGCCGGCCGGGACGCAGGGGTGATTCAGCCCGAGCGCCAGTCGTCCGAGCGCAGGTGCGAGCCGGCCTGCGGACCCATCAGCAGCATGCCGCCGTCCACCGCAGGACGCCCCGGTCACGTACGCGGCGGCGGGCGAGGCGAGCAGCGCCACCACCGCGGCGACCTCCCGCGCGTCGCCCGGTCGGCCCACCGGTACGCCGGGACGGTCCTCGGTGAACGGGTCGACGTCCTCCTGGCCGGTCATCGGGGTGGAGATCTCGCCGGGCGCCACCGCGTTGACGGTGATCCCGTCGGCGGCCAGCTCCTGCGCCATGACGCGGGTGAGCAGGCCCAGCCCGCCCTTCGCCGCGCAGTACGCGGCCGACCCGACCCGGGGCGCGTGCTCGTGCACGCTGGTGATGTTGACGATCCGGCCGCCCCGCCCGGCGGCGCGCATCCGCCGGGCCGCCCGCTGCGAGCAGAGGAACGGGCCGTCCAGGTCCACCGCGAGTACCTCGCGCCACTGCTCCCAGCCGGTGTCGACGAACGGGGTGGACGCCCCGGTGCCGGCGTTGTTCACCAGCACGCCGATCCCGTCGAGCCGGTCGGCCAGCTCGTCCACGACGGCGGCCGCCTCCGGAAGCCTGGTCAGGTCCAGCTCGGCGACCTCGCAGCGGCGGCCCAGGGCGCCGACCTCTCCGGCGGTGCGCTGCGCGCCCGCGCGGTCGCGGTGCCAGGTGATGCCGATGTCGAAGCCGGCCTCGGCGAGGGCGACGGCGCAGGCCTTGCCGATGCCGGAGTCCGCGCCGGTGACGATGGCGACCTTCGGGTAGTTCTCGTATCGCTGGGGCATGCTGCCAGCACTACCCGGATGGGGCGAGGGAGAACCAGCGGGGTGTAACCGGTCCGGGCCGGGGTAGCCGGGCGGGATGGACCTGGTCGAGGAGTCGCCGTACCGGTTCCGCATCGACCGGCACGATCCGATGCGGGTACCGGGAGTGGTGTTCGCGTCTCGGGCGCTGCTCCCGGACGCCGGGGCGGACAAGTCGCTGGAGCAGGTGGCGAACGTGGCCACTCTGCCCGGCATCGTCGGCGCCTCCTACGCCATGCCGGACGTGCACTGGGGCTACGGCTTCCCGATCGGCGGGGTCGCCGCCACCGCCGTCGAGGACGGGGGAGTGGTCTCGCCCGGCGGGGTCGGCTTCGACATCTCCTGCGGGGTGCGGCTGCTCACCGCGACCTGGACCGGGCCGCGCTGCGCCCGCGGCTGGACGCCGTGATGGACGGCCTGAGCGAGTCCACCCCGCGCGGCATGGGCAAGGGCGCCGTGTGGCACCTGACCGACCGGGCCGAGCTCGACGCCGTGCTCCGCGGCGGCTCCCGGTACGCCGTCGAGCGCGGCTTCGGCGTCCAGCGGGACCTGGACCGCTGCGAGGACTACGGCGCGGTGGGCGACGCGAACCCGGCCCAGGTGAGCGAGCGGGCGGTGGAGCGCGGCGCCCGCCAGGTGGGCAGCCTCGGCTCCGGCAACCACTTCCTCGAGGTGCAGGCGGTGGAGGAGGTCTACGACGAGGCCGTGGCGGGGACCTTCGGGCTGCGCGCCGGCCAGGTCTGCGTCATGATCCACTCCGGCTCGCGCGGGCTGGGCCACCAGATCTGCACGGACTACGTCCGGGAGATGGAGAAGGTGATGCCCGGGTACGGCATCCATGTGCCCGACCGGCAGCTGGCCTGCGCGCCGGTCTCGTCCCACGAGGGTCGGGCCTACCTGGGGGCGATGGCCGCCGCGGCCAACTACGCCCGGGCCAACCGGCAGCTGCTCGCCCATGCCGCCCGTCAGGTCTTCGCCCGGGTCACCGGCTGCGACCTCGACCTGGTGTACGACATCTCGCACAACCTCGCCAAGATCGAGACGCACGAGGTGGACGGGATGCCCCGGCCGCTCTGCGTGCACCGCAAGGGCGCCACCCGGGCCCTCCCGCCGGGGCACCCCGAGCTGCCCGACGACCTGCGCCCGGCCGGGCAGCCGGTCCTCATCCCCGGCTCGATGGGCACCGGCTCGTACGTGCTGACCGGCGTGGCTGGTTCGCCGGCTTGGGCGTCAACCTGCCACGGCGCTGGCCGGGTGCAGAGCCGCAAGCAGGCCACCAGGGCGGTCCGCGGGCACGACCCGCGCCGGGAGCTGGAGGCGCAGGACATCGCGGTGCGGGGCGCCAGCCGGCGCGGGCTGGCCGAGGAGATGCCGGCCGCGTACAAGGACGTCACCGCCGTGGTGGCGGCGGCCGAGGGGGCCGGCCTGTGCCGGAAGGTGGCCCGGCTGACGCCGATCGGCGTGGTGAAGGGCTGAGCCGGTCAGACGTCCACGGTCACCGAGCAGCGCCAGCCGGAGTCGGTGCCGGCGAACCGCAGCTCGTGCAGCGAGACCGCCTTCGGCACCGCGCCCACCAGCTCCACCGCGTCGGTCCCGACGGTGTGCCAGCACACCCGCAGGCCGTCGGCGCTCGGCTGCGCCTCGGTGGCCAGCGGCACCGTGCCTTCGGTCTCCAACCGGAAGATCACCTCGTCGAGAATTCCCACCAGCAGGTCCTCGTCCCGGTCGGCCGGCAGCTCGACCGTCGTCTCGCCGTCCGGTCGGGCGCCGGTGGTGTCGACGAAGGTCTGCACCAGCGCGGCGACCGCCTCGGCCAGGCAGCTCTCCCGGTCCGGCGCCCACGCCTCGATCCGCACGTCGGCGGTGTGCGGGACGGCGCGGTGCCCTCGGTCCATGCCCCGATCATGCCGCTACCACGGCTCCCCGGCGGCCGGAACTGTCGCACCGGGACGCTACGTTGCTCCCATGATCGCCGATGACGCGGACGCCCTGGCCGTCACGTTCCACCGCATGATGCGGGCCGTTCTCGCCGCCGAACGGCCCGGCGCCGACACCCTCGGCCGCACCGTCGTGCTGGCCCGCGACTGGGGCACCGGGCCGGCCGCCGACGCCCGGCTGGCCGACGCGCTGCGCCGCCTGCACGGCGAGCCCGACGAAGCTCCGACGACGCGGGAGTCCGCCCGGGGCGCGGCGATCGGGAAGTTCGCCGCCAACGCCCGGCGGCTGCGCGAGGGGGAGATCACCCCGGCCGAGTTCCACGAGATCATGGACGACGACGGCGGCCCGGCCCGAGGCTGACTCCGGGGGGCCGCCGGCCTGCGGAGTAAGTCCGCGCCACCGCCGGCCCCACCGCCGTCACGGGTTGACGAAGTCGCGCACCTGGCCGTAGATGGTGGCGTCGTTCTGCAGGCTGGTGTGTGTCACGCAGCCCGCCAACGTGTTGCTCGCCCCGGAGAGCACCGTGCTGTCCACCGGGTTGATCACGCCGTCGCAGTTCGACCGCCAGGTGCCGTACGTCGGGACGCCCGGGGTCTCGTCGACCGAGTTGAGGTTGGCCAGGAAGGTCGAGCCGATCCGCATCTCCGTGCAGGCGGTGCTGTAGCAGGCGTTGGCGGAGCTGGTGCCGTGGTTCGGGCCGCCGAGGGACACCCACCGGTCCACCTTGCCCCCGCCGCCGAGGTTCTTCAGGTAGTAGCGGGAGGAGAGCCCGCCCATCGAGTGGGTGACGATGTCCACCTTCGTCGCGCCGGTGCTGGCGAGTAGCTTGTCGACCTCCTGGCCGACCTGCTGCGCGGTGGTGGCGTTGGACTGGCTGGTGTTGTAGGAGAAGGCGCGCAGCCGGCTCGACGGCCAGCCGTCGGCCTGGAACCGGCTGATCATCGTGTTCCAGGTGCTGGCACTGCTGTTCCAGCCGTGCACGAACAGGATCGGGTTGCTCGACGCGGTGTACGCGGCGGCCTGTGCGGGGGTGGGTGCGACGGCGACGGCGGCGACCGCCACGGCCACCGCGAACAGCCACCTGCTGATGTACGTCCTCATGATCGTCTGTCTTTCTCGGGTGCCCGCGCGGAGAGGGGGGTGTGCGCGGACCGACGCCCAACTGGTGGTCGGACGTCGGTCGACGGGGGTCTCGGTACTCCGATGTGACGGATGTTACTGACGGGTTGCCTTTTGATGTCAATACATCAATTCGTGCTGCTGAGGGCACGGACAGCGACGTCGGGCAGGGCTGCGGTAGCGTCCGTCCGATGCGGATCACGAAATACACCCACGCCTGCGTGCGCCTGGAACGCGACGGTCGCGTGCTCGTCGTCGACCCCGGCACCTGGAGCGAGCCGGCCGCTCTCGTGGGCGCGGACGCCGTCCTGGTCACCCACGAACACGCCGACCACATCGACGTGCTGCGGCTGGCCGGCCTCGGCGTCCCGGTCTTCGTGCCTGAGGGCGCCGAGCTGCCCGCCCTGCCCACGCTGCCGGTCCAGCGGGTACGGGCCGGGCAGCAATTCACCGCCGCCGGCTTCGCGGTCACCGCGGTGGGTGGCCGGCACGCCACCATCCACGACGGCCAGCCGGACTGCGCCAACCTCGGGTACGTCGTGGACGACGAGGTCTACCACCCGGGTGACTCCCTGCACCTGCCCGGGCGGCCGGTGTGGACGCTGCTGGTGCCGGCCCAGGCGTCCTGGCTGAAGCTGACCGAGGCGATCGGGTTCGCCGGTGCGGTCGGCGCGGCGCGCACCCACCCGATCCACGACGCGCAGCTCAACGAGCGGGGCCTGGCCAGCGTGAACGGCTGGTTCGCCGAGACGCTCGGCGACGGCTACCGCTACCTCGCGCCCGGCGAGACGGCCTGACCCGGCCGCGGCGGGCGCCGGTCCCCGCCGGAAACGACGGGGGACCTCAGCCGGGTACGTCGACGGCCGGTGCGGCGGCCGTCAGCACCGCGCCCCGCGGGTCGACCTGCCAGCCGGCAGCCAGCTCCGCGGTCAGGGTGTCCAGGAGCGCCGGCACGTCCCGACCGGCCGAATCGTGCAGCGCCTCCGCCACGATGAGCACGGTCCCGGTCGTGTGGCGCACCGCCGACCAGCCGCTCTGCCGGTGGGTCCACCGCCGTGAGTGCGCCCGTCCCGCCCCGTCGGCGAAGACCACCTCGCCGGGCTCCGGACGCTCGAGGTCACCGGCGAGGGTCACGTACTCCTCCTCGCCGGTGGCGGGCCGGACGGCCAGGTCGCCGTCGATCCGCGTCACGTCCAGCACCGCGACGGGGATCGCGTACGCGAGGGAGACCGCGTTGCAGAGGTCGACCAGCGGGTGGAGCCGGGGCAGCTCCCCGTCCCGGCGGAACCGGCGCAGCAGCGACTCGGCGGCGCACCGGTAGCGGGTCGGCGGCAGCCCCATCGCGGCGAAGGCGCGCCGCCAGGCCCGGATCTCGGGGAACCCGCTCTCGGCGCCGGCGGTCAACCGCTGCCGCGCCAGGCCGGCGAAGTGCGCGACCCGCTCGTCCACCGCGACGTCCGGGGTGACGCCGTCGGCGGCCAGTACGCCGGCGACCAGCGTCGGGTGCGTCGACCGGACGCCGGGGGCGTGGTGGAAACGCATGGCACTCCTATCTCTCGGCGAGCAGCAGGGAGACGCCGAGCGCGACGAACGACCCGGCGAAGGTGCGGCGTAGCCAGTCGGTCAGCCGGGGCCGGGCCAGCACCCGGTCGCGGACCGTGCCGGCGAAGCTGCCGTAGGCGGCGAAGACCCCGAAGGTGACCAGCATGAACACCATCCCGTGGGTCAGCATCCGGCCCGTCGCGCCGGGCCCGCCGGCCGGCACGAACTGCGGCAGGAACGCCACGAAGAAGAGGGTCGGCTTGGGATTGAGCAGGTTGACCAGCACCGCCGACAGGATCACCCGGTGCGCGGGGCGGGCGGCGGCATCGCCGGCCGCGAAGCCGGAGCGGTCCCGCCAGGTCGCCCAGGCCAGGTAAAGGAGGTACCCGACGCCGAGGTACTGGACCACTCGGAACGCCGGTGCGCTGGCGTGCAGCAGCGCGGCGAGCCCGGTGCACGCCGCGGCCAGGTGCGGCACCACAGCCACCGTGCAGCCGAACGCGGCGATCACCCCGGCGCGGCGTCCCCCGGACAGCCCGGCGGAGAGGGTGTAGACGACCCCGGTGCCCGGGGTGGCGACCACGACCAGCGTGGCCAGGAGGAACGCGATGCTCACGGGTTCCACCCTGCGGCCACAATGGTCCGGTGGACAGGGCCAAAGGCAGAGCATCCGACGAGTCCATCACCGCCGGATCGGACTTCCTCCAACTCGATGTCGGCGCAGCCCCGCCCGGTGGCCGAGCCGACTGGCTGGCGGGGCGGCTGCGCGCCGCCATCGCCGACGGCCGC
>NZ_JAEVHN010000248.1:0-8401 GCF_016803375.1 Micromonospora sp. 4G55 | reverse complement strand
GTCGAAGACCCGCGCGCCGAACAGCCGGCGGGTGTGCACCATCGCCCAGGCGGCGGCGGTGACCAGGTAGCGGGTGCGGGGGTGGCGGGCGGTGACCGCCCGCTCGATCACCCGGGCCACCGTCTCGGGCGTCGCGGCCAGCATCGGGTTGGCGTAGGACTTGGCCATCGCCGCGTCCACCGAGGCCACCATCGTCCGGTACGGCCCGGCCGGGCCGTCGCCCGCGCCGAGCGACTTCGCGGCCACCGCCCCGAACCCGGTCCGGATCAGGCCGGGCTCGACGACCGCCACGTCGATGCCGAACGGCCGCACCTCCTGGCGCAGCGCGTCGGAGATCGCCTCCACCGCGTACTTGCTGGCGTGGTAGTAGCCGCCGCCGGGGAAGACCAGCCGGCCGCCCATCGAGCTGACGTTGACGATCCGGCCCCGGCCGGCTCGGCGCATGCCGGGCAGCACGAGCTGGGTGAGCCGGCTGAGCCCGAAGACGTTGGTCTCGAACTGGGCCCGGACCCGGTCCAGCGGGGCCTCCTCGATCGGCCCGTACTCGCCGTAGCCGGCGTTGTTGACCAGCACGTCGACCTGGCCGTGCGCGGCCTCGACGGCGGTGACGGCGGCCCGCATGGACTCCTCGTCGGTGACGTCGAGGGGGAGCAGCCGGGCGCGCTGTCGGCGAGGTCGGCGATCGCCTCGACCTTGCGGGCGGTGGCGTAGACGGTGAATTCCGGGCGGCGGGCGAGCTGGCGGACAGTGGCGCGGCCGATGCCGGAGGAGGTGCCGGTGATCAGGACGGAGGTGGTCATGCGAGGGCTCCCGGGTGGGCGAGGCCGGCGACGAGGAGCGCGACACCCTCGCGCAGCCGTCGCCGGGGCAGGTCGGGGTCGGTGAGGTCGGCCTCCAGGCCGCGGGTGAGCGCGACCAGCACGTCGGCGACCGCGCGGGCGCGCGGCCCGGCGGCGTCGGCGAGCGCGCCGGCGACCAGGTCGGTCAGCTCCCGGGTGTACGCCTCGGCGAGGTCGCCGGTGAGTCGGGTGCTGGTGTCGAGGAGTTCGGCGGCGTGCCGGCTCTCCCGGTGCAGCCGGAGGGTGAGTTCGAGCTTGGCGGCGAGCACGTCGTGCAACCGCTGCCGCAGGTCGGCGTCGGGCGCGGTGGCTGCCCGGCGGGCCTGGGCGAGGGAGTCGGCGAAGAGCCGTTCGGCCAGTCTTCGGTAGGCGTCGTCCTTGTTGCGGACGTACTGGTAGACGGCGGGGCGGGACATGCCGGCGGTGGCCGCGATGTCGTCCATCGTCGTGCGGCGCACGCCGTGCCGGGTGAAGCACTCGTACGCGGCGGCGAGGATCGCCTCCAACCGGTCGTTCGACATGCTGACAATATTTGCACAGAATGTCAGACCGTCAACGGTGTTCGCCGTCACCCTCGGCGCCGGGCCGGACCCGGAGCACCACGGCGGTGGCGTTGTCCTCCCCGCCCTCGGCCAGGCTGCTGGTCAGCAGGCTCCGCACCGCCCGCTTCGGGTCGCCGCCCGCGAGGGCCTCACGGATCCGGTGGTAGTCGACCTGGTCGCTCACCCCGTCGGTGCAGAGCAGCCAGGTGTCGCCGACCCGCAGCGGCACGGCGAGCAGGTCCGCGTCCGGGTTGTCGGGGTGACCGACGTAGCGCAGCAGCTGGTAGCGGGCCCGGGAGGCCTCCGCGGAGCCAGCCCGGTACCAGCCGTGCAGCAGCCCCAGCCAGGCGGCCGTGTGGTCGACCGTCATCAGCTCCAGCACGCCGTCGCGCAGCCGGTACGCCCGCGAGTCGCCGAGCTGGACGACCCAGGCCTGCTCGCCGTCCGGCTCGACCAGCAGGGCGTCAGCGTGCAGCCGGTCAGCTCGGTCAGCCGCGCGCCGGCGGCGCGGACCAGGGAGCGGGCGTCGGCGACCGCCGCGCGCAGCTCGCGCGCCCCGACGGCGGGCCAGTCGTTGCGGACCGCCTCGACCAGGGTGGTCATCGTCGTGGTGCCGGCCACCCGGGCACCCTCGCCGGAGCCCATGCCGTCGACGACGGCGACGAAGGGCAGCGTCGCATCGACGTGCAGCACGTCGAAGTTGGCCGGATAGCGGTGGCCGACCACGCTGCCGCCGGCGACCTCAAGGGCGAGCCGCCCGGCGGCGAGACGGCAGGTCAGCGGCTCGGGTCGGTCGGACGGGGCGCGGCGGAACATCAGCGGACCGTAGCACCGCCGAAGCCCTGGTCACCGGCGTCGGCGCTCGTGTCGGGCGGTCGGTCCGCGCGCCGGGTGGGACACCCGTGTTGTCAACGAGGGTTGACAGGGTGGCGCTGTCAACGTAAGTTGACGACATGAGTCAGGCAACGGAACTCGCGGCGGCCGCCGGCAGCACCGACCCCAAGGTCGGGCTCCGGGCGGTGCTCGCCCTGCGCCGGCTCCTCGAACGGCTGGAGGTCGTCCAGGTGGACAACGCCCGTCGACAGGGCTGGTCCTGGCAGGACATCGCCGACGCGCTCGAGGTCAGCCGGCAGGCGGTCCACAAGAAGCACGCCGGGCGACCGGCGGTCCGAGGAACCTGGGAGGCGTGATGTTCGAACGGTTCACCGACCGGGCCCGTGCGGTCGTCCACCGGGCGGTCGACGAGGCGCGGGCCGAGCGGCAGCGGCCGGTCGGCACCGAGCACCTGCTGCTCGGCGTCCTCGCCGACGGCGACGCGCTGGCCAGCCGGGTGCTCACCGAGGCGGGGGTGCGCGCGGAGGACCTGCGCGCCGCCATCGCCCGGCACACCGCGCCGGCGCCAGCGGTCTCGGCGAGGCGGACGCCGCGCGCTGCGCGAGATCGGCATCGACCTCACCGCCATCGTCGCCCGGATCGAGGAGTCCTTCGGCCCCGACGCGCTGCGCGAGGCCGCGCCCGCGCCGCGCCGCCGCTGGGGCTTCCGGCGGTACGACGACGGGCGGTTCTCCCCCCGGGCCAGGAAGGTGCTGGAGCTCTCCCTGCGCGAGGCGCTCCGGCTGCGCCACCACCACATCGGCACCGAGCACATCCTGCTCGGGCTGCTGCGCGAGGGCGGCGGCCTCACCGCCGTGGTGCTCACCGAGGCCGGGCTGAACCTCGACGACCTGCGCCGGCGGGTCGAGACCGCGCTGCGGACGGCGGCCTGACCGGTACCCGGTGCCCCCGGGCTCTCGGCTCCGCCGGGGTGGATCGTGCGGGCGAAGCGGGCGGCCACCCGTGCCCGGCGGGTGACCGAGATTGCCGAGGGCGGGGCGCGCGGGGAGCGGGCCAACCGGCGGTGTGGCGTTTCAAACCTGATTGCGGCCAGTGCAACGTCGCCCCGCGCCGGCTCGCTGACCGGCCCCGCTTGCTGCACACTTGCGCCGTGGATGGTGGAGAGCAGACGCGCCCGGTGACCGCCGACGACGCCCCGCCGCGCTCGGCGGTGGTGGTCAATCCCTCGAAGGTGACCGATCTGGACCAGTTCCGCCGCACGGTGGACGACGCCCTCGCCGCCGCCGGCTGGCCGGAGCCGACCTGGTACGAGACCACGGTCGAGGACCCGGGCCGGGGCCAGACCGAGGCGGCCGTCGCCGCCGGCGCCCAGGTGGTCTTCGCCTGCGGCGGCGACGGCACCGTGATGGCCTGCGTCAGCGGGCTGGTCGGCACCGACGCCGCGCTGGCCGTGCTGCCCCAGGGCACCGGCAACCTGCTCGCCGCCAACCTGGGGCTCTCCAACGACCTGGCCGCCGGCCTGCAGGTCGCCGTGGAGCGCGGGATGCGCCGGCTGGACGTCGGCGCGGTCGAGGACCGGCACTTCGCCGTGATGGCCGGGATGGGCTTCGACGCCCAGATGCTCCGGGACACCTCCGAGACGACGAAGGCGCGCATCGGCTGGCCCGCGTACGTGATGGGCGCCGCGAAGCACCTGCGGGACCGGCCGATGCGGGTCTCGATCCGCATCGACGACCGGCCGCCGCTGCGCCGCCGGGCCCGCTCCGTGCTGGTCGCCAACGTCGGCCGGCTCCAGGGCGGGGTTCGCCTGCTCACCGACGCCGAGCCCGACGACGGCTGGCTCGACGTGGCCGTGCTCACCCCCCGTACGCTGCGCCACTGGCTGGCCCTGGGCTGGGCGCTGGTGCGCCGGCGCGGCAGCGTGCCCCGGATGGAGGTCTTCCGGGCCCGCCGGGTGCAGATCACCAGCAACCGGGCCCAGCCCCGGGAACTCGACGGCGACCTGATCGAGCCGGGCCGCTCGCTGACGGCCGAGATCAAGCCGCAGTCGCTCTGGCTCTGCGTGCCGCGCCCCGAGCGCCACCCCGACCTGTCGGAGGACGCCGAGGCGGCGGCGGAGCGGGGCGAGCGGCTGATCGAGGAGGCGCGCCGTGAGTAGCACCAAACTCGTCCCCGAGACCCGGCTGATGGCGGAGGACGACCTCTCCGCCGACGACGCCTGGCGCACCCTGCGCCGGCAGGGCGGCTGGTGCCTGCTGCGCGACGCCTTCATCCGGTTCCGCTACGGCGACGGCTTCAGCCACTCCCGGGCGTTCGCCCTGCAGCTCTGCCTCGCCGTGGTGCCGTTCATGATCGCGTTGACCGGTCTGATCAGCGAACTCGGCGTGGAGGAGGGCGGCCAGGTGGTCGCCGACACCGTGCTGGCCCTCACGCCCGGGCAGAGCGAGTCGGTGGTCCGCGAGCTGCTCGGCGACGGCGAGCGCACCGAGCGGGCCGGCGAGCTGGCGCTGACCCTCGGTCTGCTCACCGGTCTGGTGGCGCTGACCACGACGATGGCCCAGATCGAACGCGGCGCCAACCGGATCTACGGCGTGGAGCGGGACCGCCCGGCCCTGGCCAAGTACGTCCGGGCCGCCGTGCTCGCGGTGACCGCCGGCGTGCCGGCGCTGGCCGGCTTCCTGATCCTGGTCGGCGGCGGGGCGATCGGCGACTCCGTGGAGCGGCACTACGAGTGGGGCGAGTTCGCCCACGGCGCCTGGGACGTGATCCGCTGGCCGCTGAGCCTCGGGCTGACCGTGCTCGCCGTGGCGGTGCTCTTCCGGCACTCGCCCCGCCGCAACCAGCCCGGCCTGTCCTGGCTCTTCTTCGGCGCCGGCATCGCCACCGCGCTCTGGTGGCTGGCCAGCCTGCTGCTCGCCGGGTACGTCACGTTCAGCGACGGGTTCGGCCAGACCTACGGCGCGCTGACCGGCATGATGGCCCTGCTGCTCTGGGCCAACCTCACCGGCGTGGCGCTCTTCGGCGGGCTGGCCTTCGCCGCCCAGTTGGAGGCGATGCGGATCGGGGTGCAGGAGCCGGCCCAGCCGGACCTGTGGCAGCCCGAGGCCGAGCGCGAGGAGCTGTACGACACCGGCGAGATGACCTCGCTGTAGCCGCCCGTTCCGACACCCCCGGTGTACGCGGAGCCCCGATCGGGTACAGCGCCTCGCCAGAAGACAAGGGAGGTGCTCAGGTGACCGCGGTCAAGGAGTCATCGCGACGGCCGCTCGGCCATTTCGCCGAGCGCAGCCTCGCCGGGCTGTTGGTCATCGCCGGCGCGGGGGTCGGGTTCGGCCTGCTGCTGATGCTCGTCCGGTTCCGGTGGAGCCCGCTCTACCGCGCCGACCACGAGGTGGCCGAGTGGTTCAACGGGCTGGTGGCCCCGCACCACGCGCTGGTCACCGTGCTCCAGGCGGTCACCGACCTGGGCGGGCGGCCGGTGCTGATCTGGCTGGTCACGATCGCCGTGATCGGCCTGCTGATCCGCCGCCAGTCCCGGCTGGCGGTCTACCTGATCATCACCGGGGTGGGCGGGCTGATCCTCGACCCGTCGCTGAAGACCCTGGTCGGCCGGCTGCGTCCGGTGGTCGACGTGCCGGTCGCCAGCGCCCCGGGCAACAGCTTCCCCAGCGGGCACGCGCTCGGGTCGTTCGTCGCGTACGGGGCGCTGCTGCTGGTCTTCCTGCCGGCCATGGCGCCGCGCTGGCGCAAGCCGGCGATCGGGCTCGTCGCCGTGCTGGTGACCCTGGTCGGGCTGACCCGGATCGCGCTGGGCGTGCACTTCGTCTCCGACGTGCTCGCCGGCTGGCTGCTCGGCGCGGCCTGGCTCGGCGTCACCGCGTACGCGTTCCGGCTCTGGCGGCGCGAGCGTGGCCGCTCCGTCCCCCCGCTGAGCGAGGGCCTGGAGCCGGAGGCGGGCGACGCGATCAGCCCCGCCCCGGCGGAGGAGCACGTGCTGGAGCACCCCCGCTCCGCCGTCGCCGAGCTGCTGGTCGGCTGGGTGATCGTGTTCGGCGCGCTCTACGGCTTCGGCATGTTCGTCAGCTACCACGCCAAGGGCACCTTCTTCGCCACCCTCGACACCGAGGTGCCGCGCTGGTTCGCCGAGCGGCACACCGACACGCTGACCGACCTGAGCTGGTGGTGGAGCAAGTTCGGCGACACCCACGCGATCCTGCTGGTGTCGCTGGTGTTCTGCCCGCTCGTGCTGGCGGTCTGGCGGCGGTGGCGGCCGGTGCTCTTCGTGGCGCTGGCGATGTTCGGCGAGCTGACCCTCTTCCTCGCCGCCGCCCGCGCGGTCGAGCGGCCGCGCCCGCCGGTGGAGAACCTGGACGGGCAGATGCCGACGTCGTCGTTCCCCTCCGGGCACATCGCCGCGACGATCTGCCTCTGGACCGCGATCGCCGTCATCGTGTTCGTCCGCACCGACCGCTGGTGGCGTTGGCTGTTCGTGGCGCTGGCCGTGATCATGCCGGTCGGGGTGGCCGTCTCCCGGATGTACCGGGGCATGCACCATCCGACGGACTTCATGGGCGCGATCCTGCTCAGCGCGCTCTGGATCGGGCTGCTCTACTGGGTGGTCCGCCCCAACGCCGACGTCTACGAGGGCAACCGGCCGGCCATCGAGTCGGAGCAGGTCGGCGAGCTCGACGACGAGCTGGCGAAGGCCGCGCGGCCGCAGTGACAACGCCGCCCATGCTGCGGGTGATGACCTGGAACATCAGGACCGGCGGCCGGGACCGCACCGGGCCCGACCGGCGGGATCTCGTGGTCGGCGTGATCACCGCGCAGCGGCCCGACGTGCTGGCCCTGCAGGAGCTGCGGGGCTTCGACCGGGGTGGGCTGCTCGACGACGTGGCGGGCCGGGTGGGGATGCGTCCACACCTGGCCCGCTCCTGCTTCGGGCAGCCGGTGGCCGTGCTGGTCCGCCCGCCGCTGCGGGTGCTGGCCGCCGGCCGGGTGCGCCGGCCGTTCCACCACGCCGCCGCCTGGGTACGGGTGGACACCGGGCACGGGCCGTTGACGGTGTTCAGCACCCACCTCAACCCGTACTCCGGGGGCCGGCGACGGATGGAGGCGGACTGGCTGGCGGCGCCGTGCGACGTACCGGCGGTCCGCTGGCGCTGCTCGGCGGCGACCTGAACACGCTGGAGCCCACGGCGGAGCACACCGACCGGCTGGCGGGCCTGCCGATGCACTACCGCCGCCGGCACCTGCGCCGCGACGGCCGCACGGTGGACACCCGGGCCGTCGCCCGGCTGCTCGACGCCGGCCTGGTCGACCTCTGGCCGGCCCGCGCCGCCGGCGCGCCCGAGGCGGACGGCTTCACCGTGCCGACCCGGCACGGCGGGGCGGAGTTCGCCGGTATGCGACTGGACTACCTGCTCGGCACCGCGCCGGTCGCCGCGCTGACCCGCGAGGTGCGGGTGGTCCGTGGCGGCGACGCCGACCGGGCCTCCGACCACTACCCGGTCGTCGCCGAGCTGGACCTGCGCCCCGCCTGACCGGCTCGCCGCCGGGGGTGCGCCGCCCTTGATCGACGCCGGTTGCGGCGTGTCGCGGTAGCCCCGCCGCCGGTCACCGCGACCCGCCTCGGCTTGTGTCGATCAACGTCGTCCGGACCGCCACCCGCAGGTGCCGGCCGCGCTGGGGGCAGCGCCCCGCTGAAACCCATGTGCAACCCTTCACGCCGCCACGGTCATCACCACGGTGACAGCGCTGACGACGCGGGGGAGCGACCGATGCACGGCAGGATCGACCTCGACCTGGTACGGCCGCTCTTCCGGACGGACTGGCTGCCCGACGGGATGACCCACCGGACGTGCGCCAGCCACCGGGGGGAACGGTCCCTGATCGCCTGGGAGGGCCCGGCGACCGGCCCGATGGCCGGCAGTCGGGTGCTGTCGGTGCGGGTGGGGTCCGTCGTGGACGGGCCCGCCACGCACCGCGGCTGGCGGCGTGGCCCGGACGTGTCCGTGCAGGGCCGCACGGCGGCGCTGTACGCCGACCCGGACCACGGGCACACCTCGCTGACCTGGCAGCACCAGGCCGGCGTGGCGGTGACCGTTCTGGGCACCAATCTGCCCGCCCCGGCGCGGACGCTGCCGCGGATCGCCGACGGGCTGGTCTGGACGGAGGAGCCCGCCC
>NZ_JAEVHN010000247.1:0-8423 GCF_016803375.1 Micromonospora sp. 4G55 | reverse complement strand
CTGCTCGACGTCCCCGAGCCCCGGCACGCGGTGCTGGTCGCCGCGATCGCCGCGGCCCGCGCGGTGCGGATCCTGGTCCGCGACGCCGCACCCGACGCCTGAACCGCTGCGGCCCGTCGTTCCTCCGGCCCGAAGTCGTCGGCGACCTGGGCGGGACCTGCTCGGTGTGGCGCGACTAACTCGTTGCGTTCCGGCCGCTAGCCTGCGGAAATGGCCGCACGCGAGGGGGCCGTGCCGGCGGCGCGGGGCACGACGACGACCGACACCGACCGGATGACGGCGTTCAGCGACGGGGTGTTCGCGATCGTCATCACCCTCCTGGTGCTGGAACTTCGCCCACCGGCGTACAGATCCGGTGGGCTGCTCGACGCGCTCCTGCACGAGAAGGCCGCCTACCTCGCCTTCGTCGTCTCGTTCGGCTACATCGGGGTGCTCTGGCTGAACCACCACGCGCTGCTGCTCCTGGTCGGCCGGACGAACCTCGTACTCAACTGGATCAACCTCGCCCTGCTGCTCGGCGCCGTGATCATCCCGTTTCCCACCGCGGTGCTCGCGTCGGCGTTCGCCAATGCGGGTGCCGCCGACCGGCGGGTGGCGGTGGTCCTGTACGCACTGTCCGCCGCGCTGATGTCGGTACCCTGGCTGGCCTTCTTCGCCTATCTGGAACGCCACCCCGCCCTGCTGGCACCCGACACCTCCACCGAGCACCTGCACGCCCAGCGGGTCCGCCCCATCACCGGCATCTTCCTCTACGGCAGCAGCGCGGCACTCGGCTGGTTCGTCAACCCCGTGGTGGGCCTGATCGGACTCATCGTCATGATCATCTATCATGCCGTCACCAGTCAGGGACTCAGGCGGCGCAGTCACCGGCGGCTGCCGGGTCGACGGCGAACCTGACCCGACCACAGCCGTTCCGGCCGGACGCGGCCGGAACCGGTGACCCGGAAACGCCACGGCGCGGTGGGTGGGGAACCCACCGGCCGCCGCCGGGCACCTCGGACCGGGGCGCTCAAAGGCTGCCGCCGAAGGTGTCGCAGGACTTCGGGTCGCCGCTGTCGTAGCCGCGACTGAACCACTCCTTGCGCTGCGCGGAGGAGCCGTGGGTGAACTCCTCGGGGTTCACCGGGCGGTTCGCCCGCTCCGAGATGGCGTCGTCGCCGATCTTCTCGGCGGTGTCGATCGCCTGCGCGATGTCCTGCTCGGTGACGCTCTTGAAGATCTTCTGGCCCTTCGCGTCGGCGGTGCCGGTGGCGTTCTTCGCCCAGGCGCCCGCGTAGCAGTCGGCCTGAAGCTCCAGCTTCACCGACAGCGCGTTCGCGTTGTCCGGGTCGCGCTGCTGCTGGCGGCGCATCTGCGCCTCGGTGCCGAGCAGGTCCTGCACGTGGTGGCCGTACTCGTGGGCCAGCACGTACGGCTGGGCGAACTCGCCCTCCGCGCCGAGCTGGTCGGCCAGCACCCGGTAGAAGGTCAGGTCGATGTAGACCAGGTCGTCGGCCGGGCAGTAGAACGGGCCGACGCCGGAGTCGGCCTGGCCGCAGCCGGTGTTCACGCCCTGGCTGAAGAAGACCGTCTTCGACGGCCGGTACTGCTCGCCGAACTTCTCCGGCAGCGCTGTCTGCCAGTACGCCTGGATCGAGTTGACGTACGCGGTGTTGCGGCAGTCCAGTTGCTGGAGCGCGTCGTCGGCCGAGCACTTCTGCTGCAGCGACGTGTTGTCGCCCTGCTCACCGCCGCCGCCGTTGGTCGCGGCGTTCAGTCCGAAGCCGCCGCCGACCAGCGCGACCAGTACGGCGATGATGATGCCGACGATCCCTCCGCGACCGCCGCCGATCGGGATGGGGATGCCCATCCTGCCGCCCCCGCCGGACCCTCGCCGATCGTCCACCTGACTGGTGTCGATCTGCGCGTTCTCGTTCAGCTCCATGTTGACCCCGATCACCGATTCATCACGTTTGGTGGTTGCGGTACCGGACCGGGTCCGGACGGCGTTTCGGTACCCGATGATCTTGCTCGGTAATCCGGACGGGGCCCGGAAGCCGGCCCGGTACACTTGCCTCGTGCTGCTCTGCGAAGGCTGAACCGCCCCGCGCCGACGGTCCATCGGGCCCGCCGGCCGTTTCGCGTGCCCTGAGTCAGCCCTTCCAGACCCCGAGAGCGAGTACCGGAAAATGATCACTGCCACCGGCCTGGAGCTTCGTGCCGGCGCCCGGATCCTGCTGTCCGACACCACCCTGCGGGTGCAGCCCGGTGACCGGATCGGCCTGGTGGGCCGCAACGGCGCCGGCAAGACCACCACGCTGAAGGTGCTGGCGGGGGAGGGGCAGCCGTACGCCGGCCAGATCGACCGGCGCAGCGCCATCGGCTACCTGCCGCAGGACCCGCGTACCGGCGACCTGGAGGTCACCGGGCGGGACCGGGTGCTCTCCGCCCGCGGGCTGGACGTGCTCATGGCCCAGATGACGGAGATCGAGGCCAAGCTGGCCGACGGCGCCGACGACAAGCTGGTCCGCCGCTACGGCGCGCTGGAGGACCAGTTCGCCTCCCTGGGCGGGTACGCCGCCGAGGCCGAGGCGGCCCGGATCTGCGCCAACCTCGGGCTGCCCGACCGGGCGCTCGCCCAGACCATCGGCACCCTCTCCGGCGGCCAGCGCCGCCGCATCGAGCTGGCCCGGATCCTGTTCCGCGACGCCGGCGAGAACGGCGGCGGCATCCTGCTGCTCGACGAGCCGACCAACCACCTCGACGCCGACTCGATCACCTGGTTGCGCAACTTCCTCGCCAACCACAAGGGCGGCCTGATCGTCATCTCTCACGACGGCGCGCTGCTGGAGTCGGTGGTCAACAAGGTGTGGTTCCTCGACGCCACCCGTTCGGTGGTCGACGTCTACAACCTGGGCTGGAAGGCGTACCTGGAGGCGCGGGAGACCGACGAGCGCCGCCGCCGCCGCGAGCGGGCCAACGCCGAGAAGAAGGCCGGCGCCCTGATGGCCCAGGCCGACAAGATGCGGGCGAAGGCCACCAAGACCGTCGCCGCGCAGAACATGGCCCGCCGCGCCGAGAAGCTGATCTCCGGCCTGGAGGAGGTACGCGTCTCCGACAAGGTGGCGAAGGTGCGCTTCCCCACCCCGGCGCCGTGCGGCAAGACCCCGCTGACCGCGACCGGCCTCTCCAAGTCGTACGGCTCGCTGGAGATCTTCACCGACGTGAACGTCGCGGTGGACCGCGGTTCCCGGGTCGCCATCCTCGGGCTCAACGGCGCCGGCAAGACCACCCTGCTGCGGATGCTCGGCGGCCTGCTCAAGCCGGACACCGGCGAGGTGCACGCCGGGCACGGCCTGCGGCTGGGCTACTACGCCCAGGAGCACGAGACCCTGGACGTCGAGCGGACCGTGCTGGAGAACATGCGGGCCGCCGCCATCGAGCAGTCCGACACCGACCTGCGCAAGATCCTCGGTGCGTTCCTCTTCTCGGGAGAGGACGTGAACAAGCCGGCCGGGGTGCTCTCCGGCGGCGAGAAGACCCGACTCGCCCTCTCCACCCTGGTCTGTTCCGGGGCCAACGTGCTGCTGCTCGACGAGCCGACCAACAACCTCGACCCGGTCAGCCGGGAGCAGGTGCTCGACGCCATCGCCAACTACCCGGGCGCGATCGTGCTGGTCACCCACGACCCGGGCGCGGTGCTGGCGCTCAAGCCCGACCGCGCGATCCTGCTCCCCGACGGCGACGAGGACGCCTGGAGCGACGACCTGCTCGAACTGGTCGAACTGGCCTGACGGCCCGCGCCCGGCGGGAGGGCCTCAGGTGGCCAGGTCGGCCAGGCGGGTCAGCACGCCGGAGGTGACCAGGATGACCAGGCCGACGCCGACGAAGATCGCCGGTACCAGCCAGTGGCCGGCCCGGCCGACCACCCGGACCACCCGGGGATGCCCGCCGAGCAGGGCCGCGACCGCGCACCAGAGCGCCACCAGGGCGGCGAAGACCATCAGCCAGACCAGTCCGGCCGCCGGCTCCAGGGAGCGGAACACCGGCACGTAGACGGCGATGTTGTCCGCGCCGTTGGCGATGGTCACGCCGGCCACCCCGAGCGCGCCGCCGACCACGGCCGGTGGCGCCTCGTCGTCGGTGCGCGCCAGCAGGGCCCGGACTCCGAGGCCGATCGGCAGCAGGCCGAGCAGGCCGGTCCACGGGTCGGGCACCACGAGCAGCCCCGCCGCGACCACCAGCGCGGTCGCGACCAGCGCGCCGATGCCCAGGTACTGGCCCGCCACGATCCGCCAGGGCCGGGGCCGGCCGGTGGCGCGGGCGGCCACGAAGAGCACGGTGAGCACGACGATGTCGTCCACGTTGGTCGCGGCGAACACCAGGGCCGCGCCGGCCGCGGCGGCGAGCAGGTCGGTCACGCCAGGCAGGGTACGGGGCGTGCGGGGGGCTCCGAACGGCCCAGAGGCACACGTGTTGTGGGGCCGGTCGGAAGGATCACTCTATCGGGAAGCTGACATCGCATAGCGTGTCGGTTGGCGAAGAGTTGATATCTGGCGCATGATCGTTCGAGGCGGTCTAATAGGTGGGACCGTATCCGAACCGCACAGTCTGGGACGTGAGGAATCAGCATGGCAGCCACTGGCACAGCCACCAGCACTGAGAAGGGTCGCCGGATCGTCGGAGCCGAGCGTCAGACGCTCGCCAAGGACCTGGTAAAGCGGTACACCTCGGGTGAGAGCATCCGCGCGCTCGCGGCCTCGACCGGACGTTCCTACGGGTTCATCCACCGGGTGCTCACCGAGTCCGGCGTTCAGCTGCGGCAGCGCGGCGGCGCCCGGCGCCGCAAGAAGGCGTGACCCGCCCACCAGCGTCGTCCATCAGCGTCGTGTTCCGGGCCGTCCGGTGACCGCCGAGACGACCGGGGTACGACTCGACTGCGACGGGCCGGTGGCGACGGTGACGTTGTGCCGGCCGACGTGCTCAATGCGCAGACCCCGGCGATGTGGCGCGCGATGAGCGACTTCTCGCGGGATCTCCCCGGCGACGTACGTGTCGTCGTGGTGCGCGGCGAGGGGCGGTCCTTCTCCGCCGGCCTCGACCTGTCGGTGGCCGGCGCGTCCGGGCCGGGTTCGTTCGCCGAGCTGGCGACCCTGCCCGAGCAGGAGTGCGCCGACCGGATCGCCGAGTTCCAGGGCGGCTTCAGCTGGCTGCACCGCCCCGACGTGATCTCCGTGGCGGCCGTGCAGGGGCACGCCATCGGCGCCGGCTTCCAGTTGGCGCTCGCCTGCGACCTCCGGGTGCTCGCCGAGGACGCCAAGCTCTCCATGGCCGAGGTGACCCTGGGCCTGGTGCCCGACCTCGCCGGGACGAAGCGCCTCGTCGAGTTGGTCGGCTATTCGCGGGCCCTGGAGATCTGCGCGACCGGCCGCCGGATGGACGCCGCGGAGGCGGACCGGATCGGGCTGGCCACGCTGGTGGTGCCCACCGCCGACCTGGACGGCGCGGTACGCGACCTCACCGCCGGGCTGCTGGCCAACAACCGCGACGCGGTGGTCGAGATCAAGGCGTTGCTCGCCGGCGCGGCCGGCCGCTCGCACGCCGACCAGCAGCGCGCCGAGCGCGAGGCGCAGACCCGCCGCCTGCGCGACCTCGCCGGACGGGGAGAATAGTAAGGACCGTTCGGGAAGATCCGGGTTACTACTGAGGTTGTCGTAGTCGTCGGGAGAATCGAACCCGACGGTGCGCGCTGCCCCAGAACCCGGAGGTGACCGATGTCCAACCCGATGTCCGGTGGGGGCATGGCCGGGTGGAGCATGCTCCGGTCGATGCGCAGCAGCGACGAGGTCTCCGCGCACCGGCTCAAGCGGGGCACCGCCCGGCGGATCGTCGCCTTCGCGGAGCCGTACCGGCGGGACATCGTCGTCTTCCTGGTCACGGTGGTGATCGCCGCGATCATCGGGGTGGCCACCCCGGTGCTGGCCGGAAAGGTCATCAACGCCATCACCCGGGGCGGCGCCGAGGCCGGGGCGGTCGTGGTCCGCCTGGCGCTGGTGATCGCCGCGCTGGCGGTCGCCGACGCCCTCTTCTCCCTCGCCCAGCGGTGGTACTCGGCCCGGATCGGCGAGGGGATCATCCTCGACCTGCGCACCCGGGTCTACGACCACGTGCAGCGGATGCCGTTGCAGTTCTTCACCCGCACCCAGACCGGCGCCCTGGTCAGCCGGCTCAACAACGACGTGATGGGCGCCCAGCGGGCGTTCACCTCCACCCTCTCCGGGGTGGTCAGCAACGTCATCCAGCTGGTGCTCACCGCCGGGGTGATGTTCACCCTCTCCTGGCAGATCACCACGCTCTCGCTGGTCCTGCTGCCGATCTTCATCATCCCGGCCCGGCGGGTCGGGAAGCGGCTGGCCGAGATCACCCGGGAGTCGTACAACCTCGACGCCAAGATGAACGCGACGATGACCGAGCGGTTCGGCGTCGCCGGGGCGCTGCTGGTCAAGCTCTTCGGCTCGCCCGAGATCGAGGCCCGCCGCTTCGCCGGCCGGGCCGAGCGGGTCCGCGACATCGGCATCCAGTCGGCCATGTACTCGCGGACGTTCTTCGTGGCGATGCTGCTGGTCGCCTCGCTGGCCCAGGCGCTGACGTACGGGCTCGGCGGTTGGCTCGCGGTCACCGGCGGGGTCAGCGCTGGCACGGTGGTCACCCTCGCACTGCTGCTCACCCGCCTCTACGGCCCGCTGACCGCGCTGTCCAACGTCCGGGTGGACGTGATGAGCGCCCTGGTCTCCTTCGACCGGGTCTTCGAGGTGCTCGACCTGCGCCCCGGCATCGAGGAGAAGCCGGACGCGGTGCCGGTGCCGCGCGGCAACGGACGGGTCGAGTTCCGCGACGTGCGGTTCCGCTACCCGGCCGCCGCCGAGGTGTCGCTGGCCTCGCTGGAGGAGGTCGCCACCCTGGACCGCACGGTCAACGAGCCGGTGCTCAAGGGCGTGTCGTTCACCGTCGAGCCGGGCCAGATGGTGGCCCTGGTCGGGCCCTCCGGCGCCGGCAAGTCGACGCTGTCCATGTTGATCTCCCGGATCTACGACGTCACCGACGGCGAGGTGCGCGTCGGCGGCGTGGACGTCCGCGACGCCACCCTCGCTTCGCTGCGCGACGAGATCGGCGTGGTCACCCAGGACTCGCACCTGTTCCACGAGACGATCGCCGAGAACCTGCGCTACGCCAAGCCGGACGCCACCGACGACGAGATCTGGGCGGCGCTGGCCGGCGCGCAGGTCGCCGACCTGGTCCGGGCGCTGCCCGAGGGGTTGGAGACGATGGTCGGTGAGCGCGGCTACCGCTTCTCCGGCGGCGAGAAGCAGCGCATCGCCATCGCCCGGCTGCTGCTCAAGGCACCGTCGATCGTGATCCTCGACGAGGCCACCGCCCACCTGGACTCGGAGAGCGAGGCCGCGGTGCAGCGGGCGCTGGCGGTCGCGTTGACCGGGCGTACCGCGCTGGTCATCGCGCACCGGCTCTCCACCGTCCGCGACGCCGACCAGATCCTGGTCCTCGACGGCGGCCGGATCGTGGAGCGGGGCCGGCACGAGGAGCTGGTGGCGGTCGGCGGGCTCTACGCCGAGCTGTACCGCACCCAGTTCGCGGTCGCCGACTCGCCGGCGCCGTACGCGGCGACGGAACCCGAGCCGGTGATCACCACGGTGCCGCTGGGCACGTACGTCGCCCAGGAGGCGCTGCCGCCCGCCGCGGCCAACTAGCCCGCAGCGGCCAACTAGCCGGCGACGGCCGCCCGTAGCTCCCCGAAGGCCGCCCCGAGCGTCTCCGGGGTGAAATGCGCGTTCAGGCCGCTCGGGTTGGGCAGCACCCAGAGCCGGGCCCCGGCCAGCGTCTCCGGCTGCGGGCCGAAACCGGCCTTCGGCCGGCCGAAGCCGATCCGGTACGCGGTCACCCCGACCACCGCCACCCAGGCCGGCCGGTAGTGGGCGACCTTGCCGGTCAGGATCTCCGCCCCGGCCACCAGCTCCGCCGGGGTCAGCTCGTCGGCGCGGGCGCTGGCCCGGGCCACCATGTTGGTGATGCCCAGGCCGAGGCCGGGGAGCTGGTCCTGTTCGCTCGGGTGCAGCTGGCGGGGGGTGAAGCCGCCCCGGTGCAGCGCCGGCCAGAAGCGGTTGCCGGGTCGGGCGAAGTGCCAGCCGGTGGCCGCCGACCAGAGCCCGGGGTTGATGCCGACGAAGAGCACGTCCAGCCCGGGCGCGATCAGGTCCGGGAGGATCCGGTCGGCCGCGGCCGCCAGCTCGTCCTTCGTCGGCCGTCCCGCACCGGCGGCCCCCCGCGTGGCGCCGGAGGGATCCCGCGTCGCATCGGACACCCCTGGCGTCGCGCCGGGCAGTGCGCCGGTGGACGGCCGGGCGGACGTCGGCCCCGGCCGCCGGCCG
>NZ_JAEVHN010000246.1:0-8432 GCF_016803375.1 Micromonospora sp. 4G55 | reverse complement strand
GCAACGCCCTCTCCGTACAGGGCAAGGACATCGACGTCGACGCGATGGCCAAGGAGATGGGCACCACCGAGGACGGCACCAACAGCATCAACGACATCACCCCGGTGCTGAACAAGGAGACCGGCAGCAAGGACGCCTACCGGTCGGTGGAGATCCGCGACAGCAAGGCCGACCGCAAGCAGACCGACAAGCTGCGCACCGACATCGTCCGCACCATCGACGAGGGCCGCGCCGTGGTCGCCAACATCGCCGGCACCACCACCGACACCGACGGCACCACCCACTCCTTCGAGGGCGGGCACTACATCAGCGTCGTGGGCTACACCAACGGCGGCAAGACCGTCACCATCGCCGACTCGGCCAACCCCGACCAGGCCTCCTACCGCATCAGCGTCGACAACCTCGCCGACTGGATCGCCACCCGCGGCTACTCCGCCGCCTCCTGACCCACCAGCACCACCGACAAGGGCCGGCCCCACAACGGGGGCCGGCCCTCTCGTCGTACCTGGTGGCGGCGGGTCAGCCGTCGCGGCCGGCCCGGACCGGCTCGGCCGGCTCCGACGCGGGCTCCTGGTCCAGGTGCCGGGCCGGCGCCGCAGCCACCAGGTGCTGCCCAGCCCGGCGAGCACCGCGAGGACCAGGCCCGCCCAGGAGATGTCCTTGAGCCAGTGCTCGGCGGCCCGACCGACGCTGTAGAGCAGGTAGGTCGTGCCGAAGGCCCAGACCAGGCCGCCGGCCGCGTTGGCGACCAGGAACCGGCGGTACGGCACGTGCAGCGCGCCCGCCAGGGGTCCGGCGAGGATGCGCAGCAGCGCGACGAACCGGCCGAAGAAGACCGCCCAGACGCCGTGCCGGGCGAAGCTCTGCTCGGCCCGGGCGAGCTGCGCGGGGCCGAGGTGTCGGGGGAAGCGCCGCCCCAACCGGGCCAGCAGTGGACGGCCGCCGCGCCGGCCCACCGCGTACCCGATGGAGTCGCCGAGGATCGCGCCGAACGCAGCGGCGCAGGCCACCCACTCCGGCTCGACCACCCCGGCGGCGGCCAGCAGGGCGGAGCTGACCAGCACGATCTCGCCGGGGAGCGGGACACCCATGCTCTCGACACCGATCACCCCGGCGACGATCAGATAGACCGCGACCGGGGGCAGCGCGGAGAGCCAGTGCTGTACGTCGACCACCCGCCACCCCTTCCGATCCGACCTCGAACCCTACCCCCGCCGCCGGGGCCGGGTGGGGTGCTCGGCGGCTCGGCCGCCCCGCTCACCCCTGTCGCAGCGGAATGGCCGGCGCGGGCCGGCGGCGGTCAGCCGGTGATCGGGGCGACGAACTCCAGCCGGTTGCCGTGCGGGTCCTCGGTGTGGAACCGCCGCATCCCGGGCAGCTCGTCGTCACCCCAGGTGACCGGGTGTCCGGCGGCGGCCAGCCGGGCGGCGAGGTCGTCCAGGTCGGGGCGGAGCAGGGCCGGGTGCGCCTTGCGGGCGGGACGGAAGCCGTCCTCGACGCCCAGGTGCAGCTCCGCGCCGTACCCGGTGAACCAGCAACCACCGCGGGCGGCGAGGGCCGGCGGTTTGGGCTTCTCGACCAGGCCGAGCAGGCCGGCGTAGAAGGCCCGGGAGGCCGCCTCGGAGCCGCGTGGGCAGGCGAGCAGGACGTGATGGATCATGGTGGCACCTCCTCGTCCCGAACCCTGGCACGAGGTTGCGCGAATAGCAAGACGGACGTACGGTTTTGTTGACGACGACAATCGGCGGTAAGTGTCACCTAACGTGGGCGGCGCTCCGACCGGTGCGACAGACTGCTCAGGACTACTCACGGTCGCTGGTGTGAAGGAGTACGACGTGGCGAGCCTCGACACCTTCGGTGCGAAGACCCAGCTACGCGTCGGAGACGCGAGCTACGAGATTTTCAGGATTGACAAGGTGGAGGGCCACGACCGGCTGCCCTACAGCTTGAAGGTCCTGCTGGAGAACCTGCTGCGGACCGAGGACGGCGCGAACATCACCGCCGACCACATCCGCCAGCTCGGCGGCTGGGACCCGACCGCCAACCCCAGCGTGGAGATCCAGTTCACCCCGGCGCGGGTGCTCATGCAGGACTTCACCGGCGTGCCCTGCGTCGTGGACCTGGCCACCATGCGGGAGGCCGTCCGCGACCTCGGCGGCGACGCCACCAAGGTCAACCCGCTCGCCCCGGCCGAGCTGGTCATCGACCACTCCGTCATCGCCGACCTGTTCGGCCGCGAGGACGCCTTCGCGCGCAACGTCGAACTAGAGTACGAGCGCAACAAGGAGCGCTACCAGTTCCTGCGCTGGGGCCAGACCGCGTTCAACGAGTTCAAGGTCGTCCCGCCGGGCACCGGCATCGTGCACCAGGTCAACATCGAGTACCTGGCCCGCACGGTCATGGAGCGCAACGGCCAGGCGTACCCGGACACCGTGGTCGGCACCGACTCGCACACCACGATGGTCAACGGCCTGGGCGTGCTGGGCTGGGGCGTCGGCGGCATCGAGGCCGAGGCCGCGATGCTCGGCCAGCCGGTCAGCATGCTGATCCCCCGGGTCGTCGGCTTCAAGCTGAACGGCGAGATGCCGGCCGGCACCACCGCCACCGACCTGGTGCTGACCATCACCGAGATGCTGCGCAAGCACGGTGTGGTCGGCAAGTTCGTCGAGTTCTACGGCCCCGGCGTCAGCGCCGTGCCGCTGGCCAACCGGGCCACCATCGGCAACATGTCCCCGGAGTACGGCTCCACCGTCGCGATCTTCCCGATCGACGCCGAGACCGTCCGCTACCTGGAGCTGACCGGCCGCGACCCGCAGCAGGTCGCGCTCGTCGAGGCGTACGCCAAGGAGCAGGGCCTCTGGCACGACCCGAACCACGAGCCGGAGTACTCGGAGCGGCTGGAGCTCGACCTGGGCACCATCGAGCCGTCGCTGGCCGGCCCGAAGCGCCCGCAGGACCGGGTGCCGCTGGGCAGCGCCAAGACGCTGTTCCGTTCCGCGCTGACTGACTACGTGGCCGACGACGCCGCCGGTGAGCGTGACCTCAAGCCGGGCGTCGCCCGCGAGCAGCTGCCGCGCGGCGCCAACGGCCCGGCCGACGAGGCCAGCGCCGAGTCGTTCCCGGCCAGCGACCCGCCGGCCAACGAGTTCAGCGACCCGGCCGACGAGCCGCGCGACCTGGAGACCGCCGCGGCCGGCGCCGGCGGGCGCGCCACCAACCCGGTCCGGGTGACCAGCGCCGACGGCGTCGAGTACGAGCTGGACCACGGCGCCGTGGTGATCGCCGCCATCACCTCCTGCACCAACACCTCCAACCCGCAGGTGATGATCGGCGCGGCGCTGCTCGCCCGCAACGCGGTCGACAAGGGCCTGGCCCGCAAGCCGTGGGTCAAGACCACCCTGGCGCCGGGCTCCAAGGTCGTCATGGACTACTACGACCGCGCCGGCCTCACGCCCTACCTGGACAAGCTCGGCTTCAACCTGGTCGGCTACGGCTGCACCACCTGCATCGGCAACTCCGGGCCGCTGCCGGAGGAGGTCTCCGCCGCGGTCAACGAGGGCGACCTCGCCGTCGTCTCGGTGCTCTCCGGCAACCGGAACTTCGAGGGCCGGATCAACCCGGACGTCAAGATGAACTACCTGGCGTCCCCGCCGCTGGTGGTCGCGTACGCGCTCGCCGGCACGATGGACATCGACCTGGCCAACGAGCCGCTCGGCGAGGACAGCGAGGGCAACCCCGTCTTCCTGCGCGACATCTGGCCGAACAGCGCCGAGATCCAGGACGTCATCGCCCAGGCGATCGGCGCGACCGGCTTCAGCGCCGCGTACGCCGACGTCTTCGCCGGTGACGAGCGCTGGCAGTCGCTGCCCACCCCGACCGGTGACACCTTCGCCTGGGCGGGCGACTCCACCTACGTCCGCAAGCCCCCGTACTTCGAGGGCATGCAGCGGGAGCCGCAGGCCGTCGTGGACATCAGCGACGCCCGGGTGCTGGCCAAGCTGGGCGACTCGGTGACCACCGACCACATCTCCCCGGCCGGCTCGATCAAGGCCGACTCCCCCGCCGGCAAGTACCTCGCCGAGCACGGCGTGCCGCGCCACGAGTTCAACTCGTACGGCTCGCGCCGGGGCAACCACGAGGTGATGATCCGGGGCACCTTCGCCAACATCCGGCTGCGCAACCAGCTGGTCCCGGGCGTCGAGGGCGGCTTCACGGTCAACCACCTGACCGGCGAGCAGACCTCGATCTACGACGCCTCGATGGCGTACCAGGAGGCGGGCGTCCCGCTGGTCATCCTGGCCGGCAAGGAGTACGGCTCCGGCTCGTCGCGCGACTGGGCGGCCAAGGGCACCATGCTGCTCGGCGTCAAGGCGGTCATCGCCGAGTCGTACGAGCGGATCCACCGCTCCAACCTGATCGGCATGGGCGTGCTACCGCTGCAGTTCCCGGTGGACACCACCGCGGAGTCGCTCGGCCTCACCGGCACGGAGACCTTCTCCATCACCGGCGTGACCGCGCTCAACGACGGCGACACCCCGCGCACGGTGAAGGTCACCACCGACACCGGCGTGGAGTTCGACGCCGTGGTCCGGATCGACACCCCGGGCGAGGCGGACTACTACCGGCACGGCGGCATCCTGCAGTACGTGCTGCGCCGGATGATCGCGAGCTGACGTACCACCGAAGGGCCGCTCCCGCACTCGCGGGAGCGGCCCTTCGGCCATTTCCCAGTCGCACGCGGCGGGCCTCGCTCCGTCGCCCGGTCGGAGAGCCGCGTGGCGGGTCGGCACCGCGCGGGACCGGTCGACGCGGGCCCAGCAGCCCGGCGCACCCCCTCGACCAGCACGAACAGCTCACGCTTGGCGGTCGCGAGACCCCGGGAGTCGAGCTGGTAGCCCTCGATCCAGGTCCACCCGTGGGGCGGGTGCCGGTCGCCCATCTCGCGAATCACCCGGACGACGATCGGTGCCACGAACTGCGGAGAGGCGGCCCGAGACAGCACAACGACGTCACCGACATCGAACCTCGGGCGCGGGCCGCTGCTCATCGCAGCCTCAGCGCGACGGCGCGGGCCTCCTCATCGGTGAGGGGCAGGAACCAGAGGAAGCGGCGGACGATGGCGATCGGGTCCGGGCCGCCGGGCCGGCCGCGAAGGTCGCGGATCGCACGGCGGGTGATCCGGGAGAACTCGAGGATCAGGGTCGCCCGCCGGGACGCGTCCGTCGGAGTCGCGCGCAGCGTCGGACAGGGCCAGTCCCGACCGCAGGCGTCGCACCTCCACCACGGGCCGCCTGCGGTGTGCGCGGCGACCGGGCCAATCCCGCTCCGCCAGCGCGATGCGGGCACGACGGTCAGCCCGCCGGGGCCACGGTACGCAGGGGTGGGCGGCCCGATCGGCCCAGGGACGGTCGGGCGGGCCGGTGGCGGGTCGTATCTCGGCTTCGGAACCGGCCGCGGCTTGTCCTCAGGCATTGTCTTTTGCTCCTTCGGCATCGGCTAACCCGCAGCTTGCCGAGGGTCGTCAGACAATCACACAGCGTTCGCTAATCTTCTTCGGACGGTTGTTTTGTTCCTGAGAGGACAGGCATGAACCATGCGTTTGTCGCCGCGCTGGCTGAAGCGGGCCACACGGCCGAGAGCCTGGCGGGCCGCCTGGGGGTGCATCCGAAGACCGTCGCCCGGTGGGCCAACCCGGGGCACATCCCGCAGAGCCGGCACCGCGCCACGGTCGCGAACCTCCTCGGACAACACCCCGATGTGCTCTGGCCGGACGCCTCCCACCGGCGCGAGCCCGTGTGGTTCCGCCCCTGGGTCGACATCGAGCGTGACGCCGTCGCACTGCGTGCGTTCCAACTCGCCTGGGTGCCGGGGCTGCTTCAGACCGAGGCGTACGCGCGCGTGACGCTTGAGTGGGAGGCGTTGGCACCGACCAAGGTTGAAGAGTTGGTCGCGGCCCGAATAGCTCGACAGTCAATCCTGGTTCGCGAGTGCGGGCCGTTGTTCGTCGCGGTGCTGGACGAGGGTGTCATTCGTCGGCAGGTCGGCGGTCGGGATCTCATGGCCGCTCAGCTCGCACACCTCGTGAGCTGCGCCGAGCTACCGAACCTCCAGCTTCATGTGGTGCCCCGAGACACGGCCGCGTATCCCGGGCTGAATGGGCCATTCATGCTCGCCGAACTGCCGGACGGGACGCGGGTGGGGCACGTCGACAGTCAGGCGCGTGCGCAGATCATCGAGCAGGCATCCGAGATTGCTACCCTGGAGCGAAGGTGGGAACGCTTACGCGGCGAGGCTCTGCCCCGACAGCGATCCCTGGACCTCTTGAAAGAAGCAGCGGCATCATGGACCTGACTGGCGCACAGTGGCGGAAGAGCACGAAGAGCGGCAGCAACGGCGGCGACTGCGTCGAGGTCGCGGACAACCTCGCGGGCGTCGTGGGCGTACGCGACTCCAAGGACCCCGCCGGTCCGGCCCTCACCTTCGCACCGGCCGCCTGGCGGCGGTTCGTGGAGACGACCAAGCGCGGCTGATCCCCCGGCTCCGAAGGCCCCCGGCGTTCCGCCGGGGGCTTCGACCTTCCCGGGCGCGCACCCGCCCGCACAATGCGGCGTGTCGCCGTATCCGGATGGCCGGACACCACGACACGCCGCAAACGGTGTCGATCGCGCGGGGTCAGTCCTCGCGGCGGCGGGCCTCCCGGGTCTTCATGGCGTGCTCCATAAGCGTGACCAGCACGTCCCGGCTGGACTCCCGCTGCCGGGCGTCGCAAAGCAGCACCGGCACGCCCGGGTCCAGGTTGAGCGCCGCCTGCACCTCGTCCAGCTGGTAGCGCCGGGCGTCCTCGAAGCAGTTCACCGCCACCACGAACGGGGTGCCCCGCTCCTCGAAGTAGTCGATCGAGGGGAAGCAGTCCGCCAACCGGCGGGTGTCCGCCAGCACCACCGCCCCGATCGCGCCCAGGGCCAGCTCGTCCCAGACGAACCAGAACCGGTCCTGGCCGGGGGTGCCGAAGAGGTAGAGCACCAGATCGTCGCTGATGGTGATCCGGCCGAAGTCCATCGCCACCGTGGTGGTGGTCTTGTCCTCCACGCCGGACAGGTCGTCGACCCCGATGCCCGTCTCGGTCAGCACCTCCTCGGTGCGCAGCGGCCTGGTCTCGCTCACCGCGCCGACCATGGTGGTCTTGCCCGCGCCGAAGCCGCCGGCGATCAAGATCTTGATCGCGGTGGGCAGCGGCGGCGCTCCCGCCGGCCGGTCAGAGTGCCCGTAGTCCATTGATCACCGCCTCGAAGACGCTCTCGTCAGGTAGTCCGGCGCTGCCGCGCGGCGGCCGCACCATCAGCAGTTCGCGGGCCACCAGGTCGCCCAGGAGGACCCGGACGGTCCCCACCGGCAGGTTCAGATGGGCGGCGACCTCCGCCACGGACTGCATCCGCTGGCAGAGCGCGACGATCGCCAGGTGCTCCGGGCCCAGCCCGGACTCCCCGCCGGCATCCGCGCGGGTCGCCGTCACCAGGGAGATGAGGTCGAACGTGCCGGTGACCGGGCGGGCCCGGCCGCGGGTGACCGCGTACGGCCGAACCACCGGCCCGGCGTGGTCGTCCACCCACCTGTCCTCGGAACCGCCCTCGACCGTCATCGCCGCTACTTCCCGCCGGCCGGCTGGTCGAGCCCCCGGGTCGGCGACGCGACGAACTTGCCCACCCGGGTCACCAGCATCGCCATCTCGTAGGCGATCAGTCCGACGTCGGCGTCCTCGGCGGCGAGCACCGCCAGGCAGGCGTTGCGCCCCGCCGCCGTGACGAACAGGAACGACGACTGCATCTCGATGATGGTCTGCTGCACCTGCCCGCCGCCGAACCGCTTGCCCGCGCCCCGGGCCAGGCTCTGGATCCCGGCCGCCATCGCCGCCAGGTGCTCACCGTCGTCCCGGCTCAGCCCCCGTGACGAGGCCATCAGCAGGCCGTCGGAGGAGAGCGCCACGGCGTGTTCGGCCTGCTTCACCCGACCGACCAGATCGTCCAGCAGCCATGTCAGGTCGGCACTCGAAGCCGTCTTCTGCCCCACTCGTCGTCCTCTTCTCCCCCGGCTGGTGTCGCCGTACGTCGGTGTTGCCGTGCCCCGTCGCGCGGTCGCTTCTCCTCGCGCCGCCGTCAGGTCGCCTGACCGTCCCCGTTCTCCGCCCCGTTGCCGGACCGCGCCCCGGTGGCGGCGCCTCCCAGCAGGCGGGCGGCATCGGTCCGGCCACGCCGGGTGCCCGTCTGGTAGGAGCTCATCATCCTGCGCACCTGCTCCGGCGGGCGCGTGGCCTGCTCGTCGGCGTCGCCGTCCTCCGCCGCCTGCTCGCCGCGCAGCTCCGGCACGATGTTGGCCTGCCGTACCCGCACCGGCAGGCCGGAGTCGGTCACCGCGCCGTCCGTGCCGGCGGGCGT
>NZ_JAEVHN010000245.1:0-8453 GCF_016803375.1 Micromonospora sp. 4G55 | reverse complement strand
GCGGCGGGGCCGCAGTAGTAGAAGTTCGGCTGGGCCTGGTAGCGCACGTTGAGTTCCCGCTCGCCGTGCGACTTGCGGTCGCTGCCGCGGTCGGCCTGCACGGAGGCGTTGGTGCCCTGGTGGGTGGGGGCGGCGTGCGCGGCGAGGGCCGGGCCGGCGATCCCACCGGCGGTCGCGGCGACACCGGCGAAGGTCAGGGCGGTCTTGCGGATCAGATCGGTACGCATGAGGGTGCACCTTTCGATCGGGGGATACACGCACACCGCCGGGGGACGGCACTGCGTGGGAAGGAAGTCAAAGAAGAGGGATCTGCCCGGCGGCCACACAAAGGGGCTCTGCTCGGGGTGTCCAGGGGATGTAACCAGCCCGGCGGGCTGCACATTCCACGAGCCCGGGGCCGTGGTCCGGGGGATGTAACCAACCCCGGTAGCTCCGCATTCCACGAGCCTCGGCCCGGGGCCTGCTCACGGTGGTGCCGGGGGATGTAACCAACCGGGGTGGGCCGGCATTCCACCGGGCCTGACTCTCCGGTTCACCGTCCGGGCCGGGCGGCATTCCACCGGGCCTGACTCTCCGGTTCACCGTCCGGGCCGGGGGGCCACCGCGGTCTGCCATGTACAACGACCCCGCCCCGCCACCCATTCCACCAACCGGGTCGGCCCCGACGAGCCGACACCGCGGGTCAGACCGGACACCCGCGCAGCGACCGCTAGACGGAACCGGACACTGGGCCATGAACCGGCTGGGCTTGTGGCGACCTCGCTGGAGGTGTCGGCAGGTTGGCTAGAGCCGGTTCCGCGTGTCGCGGCGCGGAGGCATGACCGCGGCGAGCGTGATACCTGTGAGGCATCAAAATGCCTGAGAGGTATCAGACTCACCGGACAGCTTCCCTCCAACAGTCGCCTGCCGGAGGGGCCACCGGCTCCACATGGCTGGACCCCGACCACCGACCACCGGCCGCCGGGCCGTGACCGCCGGGCCACCCGGGTCCACACAAGCCACGAGCCGGCATCCACGCAGGCGGGACGGCGGGCCTCAGACGGCCATCGGCCGACCGGAAGCTGACGGAGGGTCAGCGACCGGGAGCCGCCTTGGTGCCCTCGTCCAGGGCGGCCAGGATCGCCTCGGCGGTCCGCTTCCCCACCCCGGGCACCTCGGTGATCTCCTCCACGGTCGCGGCGGAGAGCCGCTTGAGCGAGCCGAAGTGCCGCAGCAGCGCCTTGCGGCGTACCTCGCCGAGGCCGGGGACGTTGTCCAGCGCGGATTCGGTCATCCGCTTCGAGCGGCGCTGGCGGTGGAAGGTGATGGCGAAGCGGTGCGCCTCGTCGCGGACGCGTTGCAGCAGGTAGAGCCCCTCGGAGGTGCGCGGGAGGATGACCGGGAACTCGTCGTCGGGCAGCCAGACCTCCTCCAGCCGCTTGGCCAGGCCGCAGAGCGCCACGTCGTCGATGCCCAGCTCGGCCAGCGCCTGGGCGGCGGCCGCCACCTGCGGCGCGCCACCGTCGACCACCACCAGCTGCGGCGGGTACGCGAACCGGCGCGGCCGCCCGGTGGTCGGGTCGATGCCGGGCCGGTCCGGGTCGGCGGCGGTCTCCTCGCCGATCTCGCCGCTCTCGGCCCGGGCGTCGAGGTAGCGGGCGAAGCGGCGGCGCAGCACCTCGGACATCGCGGAAAGGTCGTCGGTGGCGCCCCGGACGATGAAGTGGCGGTACTCGCTCTTGCGGGGCAGCCCGTCCTCGAAGACGACCATGCTGGCCACCACGTCGGTGCCCTGGATCTGCGAGACGTCGAAGCACTCGATGCGCAGCGGGGACGTCCGCATGCCGAGCGCCTCGCTGATCTCGTCGAGCGCCTTGCCGCGGGTGGTCAGGTCGCCGGCCCGGCGCAGCTTGTGCCGGGCGAGCGCGTCCTTCGCGTTGCGCTCGACCGTCTCCATCAGCGACTTCTTGTCGCCGCGCTGGGGCACCCGCAGCGACACCCGGCTGCCCCGGTGGCTGGAGAGCCAGTCGGCCAGCGCGTCGGCGTCGGCCGGCAGCTCGGGGACCAGCAACTCGCGGGGCACGTCCGCCTCGCCGTGCTCGCCGCCGTAGACCTGGGTGCAGAAGTGGTGCACCAGGTCGCCGGTGCTCAGCTCCTCGGTCTTCTCCACCACCCAGCCACGCTGGCCGCGCACCCGCCCGTCGCGGACGTGGAAGACCTGCACGGCGGCTTCCAGCGGGTCGTCGGCGAAGGCCACCACGTCGGCGTCGGTGCCGTCGCCGAGCACCACGGTCTGCTTCTCCATGGCCCGGCGCAGCGCGGCGACATCGTCGCGCAGCCGCGCGGCCCGCTCGAACTCCAACTGTTCGCTGGCCTCGGTCATCTCCCGTTCCAGCTTGCGGACCATGGTGTCGGTGCGGCCGGCCATGAAGTCGCAGAAGCCGTCGACGATGTCGCGGTGCTCGTCGGCGGAGACGCTGCCGACGCAGGGCGCGGAGCACTTGCCGATGTACCCCAGCAGGCAGGGCCGGCCCACCTGGCCGGCCCGCTTGAACACCCCGGAGGAGCAGGTCCGCGCCGGGAAGACGCGCAGCAGCAGGTCGAGGGTCTCGCGGATCGCCCAGGCGTGCGAGTACGGCCCGAAGTAGCGCACCCCCTTGCGCTTGGCGCCGCGCATCACCTGCAGGCGGGGGTACTCCTCGTCGAGGGTGACCGCCAGGTACGGGTACGACTTGTCGTCGCGGTAGCGGACGTTGAACCGGGGGTCGTACTGCTTGATCCAGGTGAACTCCTGCTGGAGCGCCTCGACCTCGGTGGCGACGGTGATCCAGTCCACCGACTCGGCGGTGAAGACCATCTGCCGGGTGCGCTGGTGCAGGTTGACCGGGTCGGCGAAGTACGAGTTGAGCCGGCTGCGCAGGTTCCTCGCCTTGCCGACGTAGATCACTCGGCCGGTGCCGTCCCGGAAGCGGTAGACCCCCGGTGACTCCGGGATGGTGCCGGGCGCGGGACGGTAGGTCGAGGGGTCAGCCACCCGTCAAGACTAATCCGCACCCCCGACACGCTCCCCCGACCCGCGGGGGCGCTCCCCACCGCCCGACCGGTGGATCATGAGGCCGGCGTGGCCGACCTCATGATCACGCGTGCCGGCGTCGTGCGACGGCGGTTCAGGCCAGGCTGATCTGGTCGCCCTGGACCTTGAGCGGCTTGGGCGCGAGCGGCTTGGTGGCCGGGCCCTGCTTGACCGAGCCGTCGGTGATGGAGAACTTGCTGTTGTGGCAGCTGCAGTTGATGGTGCCGCCGTCGACGTTCGACACCGGGCAGCCCTGGTGGGTGCAGATCGGGTCGAAGCCCTTGAACTGCCCCGGCTCCGGCTGGGTGATCACCACGCCCTGGGCGGCGTAGACCTGCCCGCCACCGACCGGGATGTCGCTGGTCGTCGCCAGCGAGGACGAGCCCTCGCGGTCGCCGCCCTCCGCGTCGCCGGCGGTGGCGCCCGGTCCGCCGCTGGTCGGCGCGGTGGTCCCGTCCCCGGAGTCGTCGCCGCCACAGGCGGTCAGGAGGACCGACGCCCCCACCGCGCCGGCGCCGGCGAGCAGGGCTCGCCGCGTCTGCGTACCGGGTCCGGTCAACACCTGGTCGTCACTCATCTCCGGCCTTTCTCTCGACTGCCGCCGCCGGTCGTCGACCTCGCGGCCTCACCTCGGCACACGCAACACTGTGCCCGACGGTTCAACCCGGCCGGCCCGCGGCTCGCCGGGAAACGGGACGGGCGGGCCGGTTTCCCGACCCGCCCGTCGTACCGTCGTTCAGCGCGCCGCGGCCGGCACCTTCCGGGTACGCGACTTCGTGGCGCTGCCGTTGGCCTTGGCCGCCCGGCTGGTCGCCGCCTTGGCGCCCTTGGCCTCGCCGTCGAGCTTGAGCACGTGGCGCAGGAACTGCCCGGTGTGGCTCTCGGCCACCTCGGCGACCTCCTCCGGGGTGCCGGTGGCCAGCACCGCGCCGCCCCGGTGGCCGCCCTCCGGACCCATGTCGATCAGCCAGTCGGCCGTCTTGATCACGTCGAGGTTGTGCTCGATGGTGATCACCGTGTTGCCCTTGTCGACCAGGCCCTCCAGCACCATCAGCAGCTTGCGGATGTCCTCGAAGTGCAGGCCGGTGGTCGGCTCGTCGAGCACGTAGACCGTCCGCCCGGTGGAGCGCTTCTGCAGCTCGGAGGCGAGCTTGACCCGCTGCGCCTCACCGCCGGAGAGCGTCGGCGCCGGCTGGCCGAGCCGGACGTAGCCCAAGCCGACGTCGACCAGCGTCTTGAGGTGCCGGTGGATGGCCGGGATGGCGGAGAAGAACTCCGCCGCCTCCTCGATCGGCATCTCCAGCACGTCGGAGACGGTCTTGCCCTTGTAGTGCACCTCCAGCGTCTCCCGGTTGTACCGGGCGCCCTTGCAGACCTCGCAGGGGACGTAGACGTCCGGCAGGAAGTTCATCTCGATCTTGATGGTGCCGTCGCCGGAGCACGCCTCACAGCGACCGCCCTTGACGTTGAACGAGAACCGGCCCGGGCCGTACCCCCGGACCTTGGCCTCGGTGGTCTCGGCGAAGAGCTTGCGGACGTGGTCCCAGACGCCGGTGTAGGTGGCCGGGTTGGAGCGCGGCGTGCGGCCGATCGGCGACTGGTCGACGCCGACGACCTTGTCCACGTGCTCCAGGCCGCTGACCCGGGTGTGCCGGCCCGGCACCAGCCGGGCGCCGTTGATCTGGTTGGCCAGCACCGCGTAGAGGATGTCGTTGACCAGCGTCGACTTGCCGGAGCCGCTGACCCCGGTCACCGCGATGAGCTGGCCGAGCGGGAAGGAGACGGTGAGGTTGCGCAGGTTGTGCTCCCGCGCGCCGTGCACCACCAGCTCCCGCTCCGGGGTCTGCGGGCGGCGCTGCCGGGGCGTTGGGATCGACCTGCGCCTCGACAGGTACGCCCCGGTGACCGACTCCGGGTTCTCCAGCAGCGCCGGCACCGAGCCGCTGTGCACGATCTCGCCGCCGTGCTCGCCGGCGCCCGGGCCGATGTCGACGATCCAGTCGGCGACCCGGATGGTGTCCTCGTCGTGCTCCACCACGATCAGCGTGTTGCCCAGGCCACGCAGCCGCAGCAGCGTCTCGATCAGCCGGTGGTTGTCCCGCTGGTGCAGGCCGATGGAGGGCTCGTCGAGCACGTAGAGCACGCCGACCAGGCCGGAGCCGATCTGGGTGGCGAGCCGGATGCGCTGCGCCTCGCCGCCGGAGAGGGTGCCGGCCGCGCGGTCCAGGGAGAGGTAGTCCAGACCGACGTCGAGCAGGAACTTCAGCCGGGCGTTGATCTCCTTGAGCACCCGCTCGGCGATCATCTTCTGCCGGTCGGTCAGCTCGATGCCGGCGAGCAGCTCGGCCGCCTCGCCGACGGACAGGTTGCAGACCTCGGCGATGCTCTTGCCGGCCAGGGTGACCGCGAGCACCTCGGGCTTGAGCCGGGCGCCGCCGCAGGCCGCGCAGGGCACGTCCCGCATGTAGCCCTCGTACTTGTCCCGCGACCACTCCGACTCGGTGTCGGTGTGCCGGCGCTCGATCCACTGCACCACGCCCTCGAAGCCGGTGTAGTAGGAGCGCTCGCGGCCGTACTTGTTGCGGTAGCGCACGTGCACCTGGTCATCGGAGCCGTGCAGGATCGTCTTCTGCGCCCGCGCCGGCAGCGCCCGCCAGGGCGTGTCGATGTCGAAGTGCTGGCTCTCGCCGAGGGCCTCCAGCAGGCGGAGGAAGTATTCGAGGTTGTGCCCGATGGCCCAGGGCTGGATCGCGCCCTCGCGCAGGGTGCGCTCCGGGTCGGGGACGACCAGGTCGGCGTCGACCTCCTTCTTGGTGCCCAGGCCGGTGCACTCCGGGCAGGCGCCGTACGGCGCGTTGAAGGAGAAGACCCGGGGCTCCAGGTCCTCGATCGCCAGCGGGTGGTCGTTGGGGCAGGCCAGGTGCTCGGAGTAACGGCGCTCCCGGTCGGGGTCGTCCTCGGCCAGGTCGACGAAGTCGAGCAGCACCAGGCCGCCGGAGAGGCCCAGGGCGGCCTCGATCGAGTCGGTGAGCCGCTGCTTGGCGCCGGCCTTGACGCTGAGCCGGTCGATCACCACCTCGATGGTGTGCTTCTCCTGCTTCTTGAGCTTGGGCGGCTCGGTCAGCGGGTGCACCACGCCGTCGACCCGGGCCCGGGCGTAGCCCTTGGCCTGGAGCTCGGCGAAGAGGTCGACGTACTCGCCCTTGCGGCCGCGCACCACCGGCGCGAGCACCATGAAGCGGGTGCCCTCGGCCATGGCGAGGACCCGGTCGACGATCTGCTGCGGGGTCTGCCGGGAGATCCGCTCCCTACAGACCGGGCAGTGCGGCTCGCCGATGCGGGCGAAGAGCAGCCGGAGGTAGTCGTAGACCTCGGTGATGGTGCCGACGGTGGAGCGCGGGTTGCGCGAGGTCGACTTCTGGTCGATGGAGACCGCGGGGCTCAGGCCCTCGATGAAGTCGACGTCGGGCTTGTCCATCTGGCCGAGGAACTGCCGGGCGTACGACGACAGCGACTCGACGTACCGGCGCTGGCCCTCGGCGAAGATGGTGTCGAAGGCCAGGCTCGACTTGCCGGAGCCGGAGAGCCCGGTGAAGACGATCAGGGCGTCCCGGGGCAGGTCGAGACTGACGTCACGCAGATTGTGCTCGCGCGCGCCACGGATGATCAGTCGGTCGGCCACTGTCCGTGTACTCCCGGGTGAAGAAAGTGAGGCGGATCTGTCCGCTCGGAGCGTGATCTGAGCGGTTTACGGGCGCAGAAATGACGCCTCGGCAACTCTAGCCCCGAGGTACGACAACTTTCCGCGCCCGCACATTCCCCCAGCTCACACCGGTCGGGCCGGGGTGACCCACGCCGGTGCGGGGTTCAGAATCCGCCGGGTGACGCCGGAGGTGCCGGACGCGCCGTCCGCCGGCGGCCACCCCGCCACCCGCCGCGCCGCTCGGCCGCCAGCCGGGTCTCCCGGCGGCGGCTCTCGTACGCCACCTCCCGCTGCAGCCGGCGCCAGTTCTCCCAGCGCCGCGCGGGCAGCTCCCCGGTCTCCAGCGCCTCCCGCACCGCGCAGGCCGGCTCGGCCTCGTGCGCGCAGTCGGCGTACCGGCAGCCGGTGGCCAGCTCGGCGATGTCGGCGAAGGCACGGTCCAGCCCGGCGGAGCCGTCCAGCAGGCCCACCGCCCGTACCCCCGGGGTGTCCAGCACCGCGCCGCCGCCCGGAACCGGCACCAGCGCCCGCCAGGTGGTGGTGTGCCGACCCTTGCCGTCCACCCGGCGGATCGCCTGGGTCGGCATGACCGCGGCCCCGGCCAGCGCGTTGACCAGGCTCGACTTGCCGGCCCCGGACGGACCGAGCAGGCCGAGCGTCAGCCCGCGGGCGACGAGCGGACGAAGCGGTTCCAGCCCGGTGCCCCGCTCGGCGCTGACCGGCAGCACCGGCACCCCCGGCGCCACCGCGGCGAGCTGCCGGGCCACGGCCGCCGGATCGGCGGCCAGGTCGACCTTGGTGGAGCACGACCACGGGCCGCGCCCCGGACCTCGTGAGCCAGGGAGAGCAGCCGCTCGATGCGGGCGACGTCCGGCTGGATCCGCTCCTCCACCTCGATCAGCAGCATCGGCCGGTCGCGGCGGATCGTCTCCGCCCCACCGCGCAGCGCCGGCAGCTCGTGCCCCTCGATGTCGAGCTTGACGAAACGCACGTCGGTCAGGCCCAACGAGTCCAGGGTGATCCGCGGGACCTCCACCGAGTCACCCAGCCCGGGGTCCTCCAGCGAGGAGGTGCCGACGATCGGGCCGGCGGCGGGAACGTGCAGCGAGGCGGTGCCCGCGTGGTCGGAAACGGCCGCCTCGACCACCTCGACGGCGGGGAACGCGGTGCGCAGTTGCCGGGCCAGCTGCGGGGTGGGCTCCACCGCCACCACCCGGTCGGCGCGGCGCAGCAGGCGCGCGGTCCACGGGCCGTACCAGGCGCCCACGTCCACGGCGGTGCCGCCGCGTGGCACGAAGTCGGCCAGCCGGGCCAGTTCGGGCTCCACCCGCGGATAGACCAGCCGGATCCCGTCCGCCACCCACCGCTCGGGGAGCTTCGCGGCCAGCCCGGAGGTCGCTGCCGCGGCCACGTTCGTCGACGCCATGGGGCAGCACACTAGACCCTTCCCGGCCGCGAGGGCAGGGGTCGCGGGTGCGGGGCTGACGGCCGGACGGTCGAGCGGTACCGTCTCCCCGGTCGGGCCGGGGAGGTCGCGGCCGCCGCCGGCCGCGAGCCGCGGTCGTCGAAGCAGCGCGGGCCACTCGGGGCGGCATGACACAGACCATCGGCAGGGACGCCGGCGCGGGGCGGCTCGGTGCCGCCGGCGCCGCCGTCACCGTGGCCACGACCCTGAGCAACGCCCTGGCCTACCTGGTG
>NZ_JAEVHN010000244.1:0-8502 GCF_016803375.1 Micromonospora sp. 4G55 | reverse complement strand
CGGCCTGGTGGACGCCGACGGGGCTGGCCACCGACGCCGGGCGCCGGCTGCGCGACGAGGTGGAGCGGCGTACGGACGAGCTGGCCGCCGCCCCGTGGCAGGCTCTCGGACCGGCCGTCGGGCGGCTCGCCCAACTCCTCGCGCCGGTCACCCGGGCGGTGGTCGCCAGCGGGATGCTCCCGGCGCAGAGCACGCTCGGAATCCGCCGGGACGCGCCCGCTTCGTGACGATGGGTAGCGGCGCCGGCGTCACCGCGTCACGGAATCGCCCTTTCGGAAACTCTCCTGCCAGAACCGCTGAACCGCGTAGCGCTCCCACGCCGTACCAGGCGGCGTACGGAGATCACCGGACGACGGGAGACAAAGGTGCAGCGCAAGCACGTGTTGGCGGCAGGGGTGGCGGTGGTCGCCGCGGCGGTGGTGGCGGTCGGGACCGGGTTCGGCTTCGCCGACACCACCCCCGCCGGGCAGAGCGCCTGCCAGGGCTCGGTGACGTTCTCGGCCGAGGGCGGAGCGCCCGCCGCGACCAGTGACCGGTTCCCGGTGGGCACCCGGCTGCGGGTGACCAACCTGGACAACAACCGGGCGGCGACCGTGACGGTGACCGGCCCGTCCGGGAGCTGCGTGCTGCTCAACGCCGCCGCGATGGAGCTGGTACGGGAACCGGGCAAGAACGTGATCCGGCGCAACCTGGTGGAGCGCCTGGACGGTGCCGCCGCGCGGCCCGGGGGAGCGGCCCAGCCGGGCGGCCAGACCCGGCCGGGCAACGCGCAGCCCCCGGCCCAGCCGGGTGGCGCGCCGGCGGCGAGCGTCTGCGCCGGTGCGATCACCTTCTCCGCCGAGGGCGGGGCGCCCGCCGCGACCAGCGGCCAGTTCCCGGTCGGTACCCGGCTGCGGGTGACCAACCTGGACAACAGCAAGGTGGTCACGGTGACGGTGACCGGCCCGTCGGGCAGTTGCGTGCTGCTCAACGCCGCCGCGATGGACGCGATCCGGGAGCCCGGCAAGAACCTGGTCCGCCGCAACGTGGTGGAGCTGCTCCGCTGACGTGCCGTCGCGCGGTCGCGCTTGGTGCCGAGGCGTCCCGCCGGCCTGACGGCACTGCGGCCCGCCGGTGGAACACCATGGGTGTGGCACCCATGGTGTTCCACCAGGTCGTCAGGCGATGCGGCGGATGCGGCGGACGGCCAGGTAGAGCAGGAGCGCGGCGAGGGCGACGAAGATGCCGGTTTCGATGCCCTGGAACAGCCAGAACCGGTCCGCCGGCTGGTAGAGCTGCCAGTTGTACGCGCCGGGCTGGAGGCCGAGCTCGGCACCGCAGGCCCGACCCTCGGGCCCCTTACCGCCGGGCGGGCACATGATCCGGGTGTCCTCCGCCATCATCGTCCCGTCGGGGTTGCGGATGCCCTGGCTGAGGATCCAGTCGCCGCGGCTCATGGCGGCCTCCGTGACCCCCTCGATCGGGAAGGTGAGGGTGCGGGCGGGCTGGTAGTGCGGGCGGGCCAGGACCGCCACCGCCGCCCGTACGCCGATGAACCCGGCCAGCGTGATGCCCATGGCGGGCAGCATCCGTTTCCACACGGTGCCGGCGAAGATGCCCAGCGCCACGGCGAAGAGGGTGTATCCGATCGGGACGACGCCCTGCAGGTCGAACACGATCATGCCGAGCCGGCCCTCGTGCGCGGCCTGGGTGAGCGGTTCGACCCACCACGACATGCCCAGCCCGTAGCAGACCGCGAGGACCACCACGGCCGCGCCGACCAGCCCGAACTTCACCAGCGCCCACCGGGTCCGGCCGACGCCCTGGGTCCAGATGAACCGGTGCGTGCCGTGCTCCACCTCGCGGGCGACCAGGGGGGCGCCCCAGAACAGGCCGACCAGCACCGGCAGCGTGAGCAGCAGCACGGCCACCAGGTTCAGGCTGCCGTACCGGTTGGTGAAGCGGCGGAAGCCCGCGTCGCAGGTCTCCCGGGTCGCCGCCGCCACGTCGGTGCCGGCGAGCTGGCGTGCGCAGTCCGCCAGCCCGAGGTCGGCGAAGGTGTGCCGCATCGACAGGCCGATCGGCACCATCAGGGCAGCGAGCGCCGCGAACCCCAGCAGGGTGAAGAACGCCTGCTTGCGGTGTTGCCGCCAGGTCAGCCAGATCATGCCGGCACCCCCCACTCGCTGTGACTGGTCTGCGAGGCGCCGTCGGCGAGGTAGGCCAGGACGACGTCCTCCAGGCCGACCTCGCGTACCGTCCAGGCGGGATCGGTGACCGGACCCTCGGTGCGGACCAGCAGCGTGGACTGCCGGTCGGTGTGGCTGGCCCGGACCACCTCGGCGACGCCGCCGATCGGGCCGTCGTCGTGCCGTGGGCCGACCAGCTGCCGGTGCGCGGCCACCAGGTCGTCGACCGAGCCGGCGAGGTGCACCCGGGCGGCGTTCAGCACCACCAGGTAGTCACAGACCCGTTCGAGGTCGGCCAGCAGGTGCGAGGAGAGCAGCACGGTGGTCTCCGACTCGGCGACGCTGCCCATCAGTGACTGGAGGAACTCGCGTCGGGCCAGCGGGTCGAGGCTGGCGACCGGCTCGTCGAGCAGCAGCAGCCGGGGCCGTTTCGCCAGGGCGAGGGCCAGCGCGACCTGCGCGCGTTGCCCGCCGGAGAGCTTGCCGACCCGCAGGTTGGGCGGGATGCCGAGCTGGGCCAGCCGGTTGCGGGCCAGCACGGCGTCCCAGCGCCGGTTCAACCGGGCGCCGAGGTCGACCAGCTCGGCGGCGGTGAAGTCGCGGTAGAGCGGGGTGTCCTGGGCGACGAACCCGATCTCGGGCAGCAGCTCAGGGTTGTCGTACGGCGACTCGCCGAAGATCCGTACGGCGCCGGCGTCGGGTCGGAGCAGTCCCACCGCCAGGTGCAGCAGGGTGCTCTTGCCGGCGCCGTTGGGCCCGACGAGGGCGGCGACCCGCCCGGCCGGCAGGTGCAGCGAGCAGTCTCGCAGCGCCCAGGTCTTCCCGTAGCGTTTGCCCAGCCCCTGGGCCTCCAGGGCGATCTCCATCTGGTGTCCTCTCATCGTGCCGGGGCGGTCTTCGTGCCTTCGGGGTCAGCGGTGAGGGCGGCCCGCATGGTGGTCTCGACGAGGGCGGTGACGTCCTCGGGGGTCAGTCCGGCCGTGCGGGCGCGGTGCAGCCACGCCACCAGTTCCTCGCGCAGCTCGGCCTGGTTGGGCAGGGACGTGCCGGCGAGCGTGCGCCGGACGAAGGTGCCCACCCCCGGGCGACCCTCGACCAGGCCCTCGATCTCTAGCTCCCGGTACGCCTTCAAGACCGTGTTCGGGTTGATGGCCAGGGACTGGGCGACGTCGCGGACCTTCGGCAGTTGGTCACCGGGCGTCAGCAGGCCCACCCGCAGGGACTGTTTGACCTGCTGGACCAGCTGCACGTACGTGTTCACCTTGGACCTGCCGTCCAGTACGAACTCGATCACCCAGTCGCCCTTCCATTGTCCTACGACAGTAGGACTATAGGACAGGATCGGGCGTCCGGTGGACCCGTGACACGAAAAAGCGCCACGGGTGTCGTCGACACCCGTGGCGCTCTTCGCCGGACGGTGGCTCAGCCGAAGGCGGCGTCCAGGATGTCCAGACCCCGGGCCAGCTCGTCGTCCGAGATGACCAGCGGCGGGAGGAAACGCAACACGTTGCCGTAGGTGCCGCAGGTCAGGGTGAGCAGGCCGGCGGCGTGGCAGGCCGCCGAGATCGCCGCCGTGGCGGCCGGGTCCGGGACGAGGGTGCCCGGCTGCACCAGCTCCACCGCGAGCATCGCGCCCCGGCCGCGTACCTCGGCGATGCGCGGGTCACGCTCGGCGATGGTGCGCAGCCGCGCCGCCATCACCGTCTCGATCCGCTGCGCCGCGCAGGTCAGCTCCAGTTCCCGCATGGTCTCGATGCTGGCCAGCGCCGCCGCGCAGGCGATCGGGTTGCCGCCGTAGGTGCCGCCGAGGCCGCCGACGTGCACGGCGTCCATCAGCTCCGCCCGGCCGGTCACCGCCGCCAGCGGCAGCCCGCCGGCGATGCCCTTGGCCAGGGTGATCAGATCCGGCACGACCTCCTCGTGCTCGCAGGCGAACCACTGCCCCGTCCGGCAGAACCCGGTCTGGATCTCGTCGGCGACGAAGACCACCCCGGCCGCCGTCGCCCACTCGCGCAGCGCCGGCAGGAACCCCGCCGCGGGTACGACGAAACCGCCCTCGCCCTGGATCGGCTCGATCAGCAGCGCGGCGACGTTCTCCGCGCCGACCTGCTTCTCCACCATCTCGATGGCCCGGGCCGCCGCCTCGGCGCCGGAGAGGCCCCCGTCGCGCAGCGGGTACGACATCGGCACCCGGTAGATCTCCCCGGCGAACGGCCCGAACCGGTGCTTGTACGGCATGTTCTTCGCGGTCAGCGCCATGGTGAGGTTGGTCCGACCGTGGTACGCGTGGTCGAAGACCACCACCGCCGGCCGCCCGGTCGCGTGCCGGGCGATCTTCACGGCGTTCTCCACCGCCTCGGCGCCGGAGTTGAACAGCGCCGAGCGCTTCTCGAAGTCCCCCGGCGTGATCGCGTTCAACTGCTCGCAGACCGCCACGTACGACTCGTACGGGGCGACCATGAAGCAGGTGTGGGTGAAGCGTTCGACCTGGGCCTTCACTGCCTCGACCACGCGGCGCGCGGAGTTGCCCACGTTGGCGACCGCGATGCCCGCCGCGAAGTCGATCCACTGCCGGCCCTCGACGTCGGTGATGGTGCCGCCGCCGGCGTGGTCCACGTAGGACGAGATGGTGCTGCCGACGCCCCGGGCCACCGCCGCGCCGCGCCGCTTGTGCAGTTCCTCCGACGACGTCATCGGTCAGCCCTCGATGTTGTGCATGACGTGCTTGATCCGGGTGTAGTCCTCCAGGCTGTAGACCGAGAGGTCCTTGCCGTGCCCGGAGTGCTTGAAGCCGCCGTGCGGCATCTCGGAGACGAACGGGATGTGGGTGTTCACCCAGACGCAGCCGAAGTCGAGCCGGCGGGTCATCCGCATCGCCCGGCCGTGGTCCTTCGTCCAGACCGAGGCGGACAGGCCGTAGTCAACGCCGTTGGCCCAGCGCACCGCCTCGTCCTCGTCGGAGAAGCGCTGCACGGTGATGACCGGGCCGAACACCTCGTCCTGGATGATCTCGTCGGCCTGCCGTACCCCGGAGACGACGGTCGGGGCGTAGAAGTAGCCGCGCTCGCCGAGCCGGGAGCCGCCGGTCTCCACGCTGGCGTGCCCGGGCAGCCGGTCGACGAAACCGGTGACCCGGGCCAGCTGGTTGGCGTTGTTCAGCGGGCCGTAGAGCACGTCCTCGTCGTCCGGCGCGCCGGTCTTGGTGTTGCGGGCCTGCTCGGCCAGCGCCGCGACGAAGTCGTCGTACACCCGGGGGCCGGCGAGCACCCGGGTGGCGGCGGTGCAGTCCTGGCCGGCGTTGAAGTAGCCGCCGACCGCGATCGCCTCGGCCGCCGCCGCGACGTCCGCGTCGTCGAAGAGCACCACCGGGGCCTTGCCGCCCAGCTCCAGGTGGGTCCGCTTGAGGTCCGGCGCGGCGGCGGAGGCGACCTCCATGCCCGCGCGGGTCGAGCCGGTGATCGACACCAGCTGCGGAGTCGGGTGCGAGACGAGGTTACGACCGGTGTCGCGGTCGCCGCAGACCACGTTGAACACGCCCGGCGGGAAGAACTCCGACGCGATCTCGGCCAGCAGCAGCGTCGACACCGGCGTGGTGTCGGACGGCTTGAGCACCACCGTGTTGCCGGCGGCGAGCGCCGGGGCGATCTTCCAGACCGCCATCATCAGCGGGTAGTTCCAGGGCGTCACCTGGGCGCAGACGCCGATCGGCTCGCGCCGCACGTACGAGGTGTGCCCGGCCATGTACTCGCCGGCCGAACGGCCTTCGAGCAGGCGGGCGGCGCCGGCGAAGAAGCGGAACTGGTCCACCGCCGGCGGCAGTTCCTCGTCGGCGGTGAGCTGGCGTGGCTTGCCGGTGTTGCGTACCTCGGCGTCGACCAGCTCGGCGGCGCGGGCCTCGACGGCGTCGGCGAGCTTGAGCATCGCCTTCTGCCGCTCGCCGGGGGTGGTGTCCCGCCAGGTCTCGAAGGCGGTGGCGGCGGCCTTCATCGCCGCGTCCACGTCCGCCGCGCCGGAGACGGGGGCCTGGGCGAAGACCTCGCCGGTGCACGGGTCGATCAGGTCGGCGTAGCCGCCGTCCGCCGGTTCGACGTACTGGCCGTTGACGAAGTTGCGCAGCTGCTGCTGGTCGCTCATGGGGATGTCTCTCCGAGGGGTGGCCGGGAGTCTGGTCGCGGAGGTAATCGGAATCTTGCTGCCATCTTCGCTACTGAATTCGCGGCAGACAAGGCCTGTGGCGACTGTTTCCGTGTGGGCGGTCGTCGTCTACGCTGCCGACGTGGAGCCGAGAGCCTTCTATGTCGCCGGTCGCCCCGTTCACGGTGAGGGCGAGCTGACCGTCACCCACCCGTACGACGGCCGGACGGTGGGGCGTACCACGCTCGCCACCGCCGACCAGGTCGAGGCCGCCGTCGCGGCGGCGGCCGGCGTGGCCGCGCAGGCCGCGGCCCTGCCCGCGCACGTACGGGCGGCGGCCCTGGACCACGTCTCCCGGCGGCTGGCGGAGCGGGCCGAGGAGGTCGCCGGCGCTGATCACCGGCCGAGAACCGGCAAGCCCGGTCAAGTGGGCGCGGGCCGAGGTGGGGCGCGCGGTGTCGACGTTCCGCTGGGCGGCGGAGGAGGCGCGCCGCTTCTCCGGCGAGTTGCAGCGCCTGGACACCGACCCGGCGGCGACCGGGCGGATCGCCCTGGTGCGCCGGGTCCCGCGTGGCCCCGTGCTGGGGATCGCGCCGTTCAACTTCCCGCTGAACCTGGTGGCGCACAAGGTCGCCCCGGCGATCGCGGTGGGCGCGCCGATCATCGTGAAGCCGGCCCCGGCGACGCCGCTGTCGGCGCTGCTGCTCGGGGAGATCCTGGCCGAGACCGAGCTGCCCGAGGGCATGTTCTCGGTGCTGCCGCTGCCCAACGAGCGGGCCGCCGAGCTGGTCGCCGACCCGCGGCTGCCGGTGGTGTCGTTCACCGGCTCCGGCCCGGTGGGCGCGGCGATCCGCCGCTCCGCGCCGGAGAAGCACGTGACGCTGGAGCTGGGCGGCAACGCGGCGGCGGTGATCTGCGAGGACTGGGCCGCCGACGAGGACCTGACGTTCGCCGCGCACCGGATCGCGATGTTCTCCAACTACCAGGCCGGCCAGTCGTGCATCGCCGTGCAGCGGGTCTTCGTGCACGAGTGGCTCTACGACGGCTTCCTGCCCCGGCTGGTCGCGTCGGTGCAGGAGCTGCGGGTGGGCGACCCTGCCTCCGGCTTGACCGACGTCGGGCCGCTGGTGTCCGAGGAGGCGGCGAAGCGGGTGGAGGCCTGGGTGGACGAGGCGGTCGTCGCCGGGGCCACCATCGAGGTGGGCGGCCGGCGCGACGGCGCCACCTACCCGCCGACCGTGCTCTCCGGCGTGCCGTCCTCCGCGAAGGTCTGCACGGAGGAAGTGTTCGGGCCGGTCCTGGTGGTCGCGCGCGTCACCGACGATCGCGCCGCGTTCGCCGCCGTCAACGATTCCGCGTACGGGTTGCAGGCGGGCGTGTTCACCCACCGCCTGGACGTGGCGTTCGAGGCGGCGCGGGTGCTGGAGGTCGGCGGGGTGATCGTCGGGGACGTGCCGTCGTACCGCGCGGACCAGATGCCCTATGGCGGGGTGAAGGGGAGTGGCGTGGGGCGCGAAGGGCTGCGTAGTGCGATGGAGGACTACACCGAGCCGCGGGTGATGGTGCTGACCGGGGTGCAGCTCTGAAGTAGCGGTTGAAAAGCCCTCGACCTGCGCATTGCAGTCGGTCTCCGGTTGCTGCTCCACCGCTTGATCCTCGTGCCGCACATGGCGTCCAAGTCCGCGATCGTTCCTTGGCTTCGCATTAACAGAGGATCAGCACTCCGATGCCCTCTGGGATGCGGTCGTTCAGAGACCAGCAGAGGACTACTTGGTCGTCGCACTCTCCTATGTAAATACATTCGCAGGAAAAAGTTCCGAGCTTCATGCAGAAAGCCTTGCGGCGCCTGACGTGAAAGGCGACTCTGGCACGCCGACGCCTCAGCCAAGATCTGGTCGGAGCCGGGGTGAAGCAGCAAGACGTGCAAAGAGGAAGAGCAGTTCAAACTGAGCGACGAGCCGCTGCTAGTGTTCTGTCTCAGTTTTGACTAGCCACTTGCTGAAGGGCGACTCGTCCACGTCGGACCTTGGTCAGGATCGATTCGGCGGTGGCGGTCCAGACGAACGGCTTCGGGTCGTCGTTATGCACGCGCAGGTACTCCTCGATGGCGGCGACGAGGTCGTCGACGCTGCGGAACACGCCACGGCGGATCATCTTCTCGGTCAGGTCGGCGAACCAGCGCTCAACCAGGTTGAGCCAG
>NZ_JAEVHN010000243.1:0-8502 GCF_016803375.1 Micromonospora sp. 4G55 | reverse complement strand
GCCGGCGCCAGCGCGCGCCGGAGGCCCGGCGCCGCAGCTCGCGACGGAGCTGCTCGGCCTCCTCGGCCAGCGCCGACGCGTCGTCCGGTACGACCACCCGACCCCACTCCGGTGGCAGGTCGGGCAGCCCGTCGGACGGGCCGTGGCCCTCTGCGTCAGGCATGCCCATCGGACCCCCGGGGAAGTGGCTCGTGAGCGGACGGTGGTACCCCTCCAGCGTCCCGCACCGCCCCTCCTGCCGCCAGACCTGGGCGGGCCGGGCGCTGCCGGGCTACCATGGGAAAAGCGCGTAGCCCGAGAAATCCACGCTCCGATCACCCGTATCGGGTTGTCATCCGTTCGTCACGGAGCGTGCTCGAACCATCGGTTTGACTGCCTGTCAAGCTGAAGAAATACCTCTCACAGGGCCCCTGAGCTGCGCCAACGGTCAGGACAGCGGTGGGACATCGGTGCCTGAGCGTGTTACCCTAGACACAGCGAAAGGGGTTTCGAACCTATGGTTTTCAGTGTCGGCGAGACCGTTGTTTACCCCCACCACGGGGCCGCACTCATCGAGGCAATCGAGACTCGGGTCATCAAGGGCGAGCCCAGGGAGTACCTCGTCCTGAGGGTCGCGCAGGGTGACCTGACGGTCCGGGTGCCCGCTGAGAACGCCGAGATCGTGGGCGTGCGCGAGGTGGTCGGCGAAGAGGGCCTCGGCAAGGTCTTCGACGTGCTCCGTGCACCGCACACCGAGGAGCCGACCAACTGGTCGCGGCGTTACAAGGCGAATCTGGAGAAGCTGGCCTCCGGGAACCCGCTGAAGGTCGCCGAGGTCGTTCGCGACCTGTGGCGCCGGGAGCGGGAGCGGGGCCTGTCCGCGGGCGAGAAGCGCATGCTCGCCAAGGCCCGCGACATTCTCGTCGGCGAGGTCGCGCTGGCCGAGAAGAGCACCAAGGACGAGGCGGAGACGCTGCTCGACAAGGTCCTGACCGAGGCCTGATCCCACCGGATCGTCGTACCCGTCCCGCAGCAAAGAAACCACCAGGACCGCGACGTGACCGCGCAGCTGAATCCGCGCGGTGACGTCGCGGTCCTCGTGCCTGCGGCCGGTGCCGGGGTACGCCTCGGCCCGGGCGCGCCCAAGGCGCTGCGCCTGCTCGGCGGCGAGCCGCTGCTGGTGCACGCGGTACGCCGGATCGCGGCCGCACCGTCGGTGCACACCATCGTGGTGGCCGCCCCGGCGGCCGAGGTGGATGCGGTCCGGCGGCTGCTGGCACCCGTGGCGCCGGTGGTGGTCGTGCCCGGCGGCGCGGAGCGGCAGGCGTCCGTGGCGGCCGCCCCTGGCCGCCGTGCCACCGGGGGCCCCGACATCGTGCTCGTGCACGACGCCGCCCGCGCACTCACCCCACCGGAGCTGATCGAGTCGGTGGCCGGGGCGGTCCGCGCCGGGCACCACGCGGTGATTCCGGTGCTCCCGGTGGTCGACACGATCAAGGAGGTCGGCGCGGGCGAGGTGGTCCTCGGCACCGTCGACCGCTCCGCGCTGCGCGCGGTGCAGACCCCGCAGGGCTTCCGCCGGAGCGTGCTGACCGCCGCGCACGCCGCGGCGGGCGATTCGCTCACCGACGACGCCGGGCTGGTCGAGAAGCAGGGCGTACCGGTGTTCTGCGTGCCCGGCTCGGAGTACGCGCTGAAGGTCACCCGCCCGTTCGACCTCGCGCTCGCCGAGCACCTGCTGGCCGTCGGCCACTGACGCGTACCCTCGGCTCATGATCGTTCCTCGGGTGGCCGTCGGCACCGACATCCACGCCTTCGCGCCCGGCCGGCCCTGCTGGCTGGCCGGACTGCACTGGCCGGGCCAGGACGGCCTGGCCGGTCACTCCGACGCCGACGTGGTCGCGCACGCCGCCTGCAACGCGCTGCTCTCCGCCGCCGGGCTCGGCGACCTCGGCGCGAACTTCGGCGTCGACCAGCCCGAGTGGGCCGGTGCCTCCGGGGTGGCGCTGCTGACCGAGTCGGCCCGGCGGGTCCGTGCGGCCGGCTTCGAGATCGGCAACGTCTCGGTCCAGGTGGTCGGCAACCGTCCGAAGATCGGGCCGCGCCGCGAGGAGGCGCAGCGGGTGCTCTCCGCGGCGGTCGGCGCGCCGGTCACCCTCTCCGCCGCCACCAGCGACGGCCTCGGCTTCACCGGGCGCGGCGAGGGGCTGGCCGGGATCGCGGTGGCCCTGGTGTACGAGGCCGGCTGACCGGTATTCCCGCTCGTCGCGGTGAGGCTCGCTACGTGTGGGTGGGGGCGCGGGGAGGGTAGGACTACGAGGGGCGAAAGCTGTGCCCCGGCCGGTGCGGCGCCTCCGGCGGCCCCGGCGACCGAGAAGGAACCCCCGTCTGCAGGAAGCGGAGAATCGTGCTCACCGTCAAGGCCTACGCGGCGACGTCCGCCACCGAACCCCTCGCGCCGACCACCATCGAGCGGCGCGACCTCGGCCCGCACGACGTGCTCATCGACATCAGGTACTCCGGCATCTGCCACTCCGACATCCACACCGCGCGCAGCGAGTGGGGCCCGACGACGTACCCGATCGTGGTCGGCCACGAGATCGCCGGCGTCGTTCGGGAGGTCGGCCCCGAGGTCACGAAGTTCACCGCTGGCGACCGGGTCGGCGTCGGCTGCATGGTCGACTCCTGCCGCGAGTGCGACAACTGTCGCAAGGGCCTGGAGCAGTACTGCCTCAACGGCAACATCGGCACGTACGGCGGGTTCGACCGGGACGGTCAACCCACCCAGGGCGGGTACGCGCAGGCCATCGTGGTCACCGAGGACTTCGTGCTGCGCATCCCCGACGGCATCGAGCTGGACGCGGCGGCGCCGCTGCTCTGCGCCGGCATCACCACGTACTCGCCGCTGCGGCACTGGAACGCCGGGCCCGGCAGCCGGGTGGCGGTGATCGGGATGGGCGGCCTCGGCCATATGGCGGTCAAGCTGGCCCACGCCATGGGGGCGGAGGTGACCGTGCTGTCGCAGTCGCTCAAGAAGCGGGAGGACGGGCTGCGGCTCGGCGCCGACCACTACCACGCCACCAGTGACGAGGAGACGTTCACGAAGCTGGCCGGCTCGTTCGACCTGATCATCAACACGGTCAGCGCGAAGATCGACCTGGACGCGTACCTGCGGCTGCTCGCCGTCGACGGCACCCTGGTCAACGTCGGCGCGCCGGAGGATCCGCTGTCGGTGCACGCGTTCTCGCTGATCCCGGCCCGGCGGTCGTTCGCCGGTTCCATGATCGGTGGCATCGCCGAGACGCAGGAGATGCTCGACTTCTGCGCCGAGCGTGGCATCGGCGCCGAGATCGAGGTCATTCCGGCCGAGAAGATCAACCAGGCGTACGAACGGGTGCTCGCCTCCGACGTGCGCTACCGCTTCGTCATCGACGCCTCGACGTTCTGAGCCGTCGGCGGAGGGGGCCGGGTCTCGGGTGAGGCCCGGCCCTCGGTGCGTCAGCCCCGGCGCGCCCAGGTCCAGGCGTACCCCTCGTCCTCGCACTCGCCGGCCGCGTCGCAGAGGTCGAGCGGGCGGAAGGTGTCCACCATGACGGCCAGCTCGTCGAAGAAGTCGACCCCGATGGAGCGCTCCGCCGCACCCGGCTGCGGCCCGTGGGTGAAGCCCGACGGGTGCAGCGAGATGGAGCCCTGCTCGATGCCGGAACCGCGCCGGGCCTCGTAGTTGCCGCCGGTGTAGAAGAGCATCTCGTCGGAGTCGACGTTGTGGTGGTTGTACGGCACCGGAATGGCGTCCGGGTGGTAGTCCACCTTGCGCGGGACGAACGAGCAGATGACGAAGTTCGGGCCCTGGAAGGTCTGGTGCACGGGCGGCGGCTGGTGGATCCGGCCGGTGATCGGCTCGAAGTCGTGGATGGAGAAGGCCCACGGGTACATGTGCCCGTCCCAGCCGACCACGTCGAACGGGTGGTTCGCGTAGACGTGCTTCGTCCACCCGCGCCGGTGGCGTACCAGCACCTCGACGTCGGTGCCGTCGACCAGCAGCGGCGCGTCCGGTCCCCGGACGTCCCGCTCGCAGTACGGCGAGTGCTCCAGGAACTGCCCGCGCACCGACAGGTAGCGCTTGGGCGGGCCGATGTGGCCGCTGGCCTCGACGGCGAGCAGCCGGGTGGGGGCGTCGCCGGTCGGCACCAGCCGATGCACGGTGGAGGTGGGGATGATCACGTAGTCGCCGGCGACCGCGTCGAGCACGCCGAAGGTCGACTCCACCCGCAGCGTGCCGGCCTCCACGTAGAGGCACTCGTCGCCGGTGGCGTTGCGGTAGAGCGGGGACGGCCGGTCGGCCAGCACGTACGCGATCCGCACGTCGTCGTTGGCCAGCAGGTAGCGCCGACCGAGGACCGGGTCGGCACCGGTGCCGTCGAGCTTGTGGGTACGCAGGTGGCGCGGCTTGAGCGGGAGATTCGGCACCCGGGTGTACGCCGGCGGGGTGAACTCCTCGGCGGCGACGATCGCGGTGGGCGCGTACCGGTGGTAGAGCAGGGACGAGTCGGAGGAGAAGCCCTCCTGGCCCATCAGCTCCTCGGCATAGAGGCTGCCGTCGGGCTGGCGGAACTGGGTGTGCCGCTTGCGGGGCACCTCGCCGACGCTGCGGTAGTACGGCATGTCGCCTCCCGTTATGTCCCGTTCTCCGGCCGATGACGTCCGATAATCGGACGCTGTTGTCCGTTCCTTGTAGCGTCCCGTAGATTCTTGTCTCGTGTCAACGCAGGTGCCCCGCCTCTTCGCCGGCCTCGTCGACGACGCCGCCGTCTTCCCGCCCGGCAGCGCGTCCCTGCCGGACGCCGTCGCCGCGCACCACGAGCACCGCGACGCCTGGTACGCCGACCTGGTCGGCCCGCTGCTGCTGCCCGCCTCGACGCTGCCCGCCCTGGCCGACCTGCTCGGCCCCGGCGAGCGGATCGCCGTCGGCGTCATCGCTGACCTGCCGATCGGGCAGCTCGACGCGGCGCTCGCCGGGACCGATCCCCGGATCACCGTCCGCCAGGTCGAGGCGGCGGTCGCCAAGCGCGGCGAGGACCCGCAGCCCGGCCTGGCCGAGCTGCGGAAGCTCGCCGAGCGGCTGACCGGCGTCGACGTCTACGCCGAGGTCCCGCTGACCTTCGGGCTCAGCGGAGCGCTGGACACCCTGGCCGCGGCGCGGGCCGACGGGCTGCCGGTCGCGGCGAAGTTCCGCACCGGCGGACTGGCCGCCGAACTCTTCCCCACGCCGGTCGAGCTGGCCGCGGTGATCTGCGCCTGCCGCGACCGGGGCCTGCCGTTCAAGCTGACCGCCGGGCTGCACCACGCGCTGCGCCACCTCGACCCGGAGACCGGCTTCACGCACCACGGGTTCGTCAACGTGCTGGCCGCGACGCTCGCCGCCGCCCAGGGCGCCGAGGTGGACGCCTCGCCGCCCTGCTCGCCGCGACCGACCCGCTGCCCCTGGTCGAGCAGGCCCGGGCGCGGCGCGACGAGGAGCGCCCGCTCTGGGTCGGCTTCGGCTCGTGCAGCATCCTGGAACCACTGACCGATCTGATCCGGCTGGCGCTGGTGAACGGGGGATTCGAAAGATGAGCTGGGTGACGGGCGCCGACGGTTCGCCGTACGGGGTGACCAACCTGCCGTACGGGGTGTTCCGGGCCGGCGGGCGCGGGCCGCGGATCGGCGTACGCGTCGCCGACTTCGTGCTCGACCTGGCCGACGCCGAGGCGGCCGGCCTGGTGCTCGCCGCCGGGGCGCTGGGCCGCCCCACCCTCAACGCCTTCATGGCGCTCGGCCGTCCGCAGTGGACGGCGGTGCGGCAGCGGATCGTCGAACTGCTCACCGACCCCGCGCACCGGGCGGCGGTGGAGCCGCTGCTGGTCCCGCTCGGCGAGGCGGAGCTGCTGCTGCCGTTCGAGGTGGCCGACTACGTCGACTTCTACTCCTCCGAGCACCACGCCTCGAACGTCGGCCAGATCTTCCGCCCCGGCCAGCCGCCGCTGCTGCCCAACTGGAAGCACCTGCCGATCGGCTACCACGGCCGGGCCGGCACGGTGGTCGTCTCCGGCACCCCGGTGGTCCGCCCCACCGGGCAGCGCGCCTCCGCGCAGGGCCCGACCGCCGGCCCCTCCGTACGCCTCGACATCGAGGCCGAGGTGGGCTTCGTGGTCGGCGTGCCGAGCGCCCTCGGTGACCGGGTCGCCGCCGCCGACTTCACCGACCACGTCTTCGGTGTGGTGCTGGTCAACGACTGGTCCGCCCGGGACATCCAGGCCTGGGAGTACCAGCCGCTCGGCCCGTTCCTGGGCAAGTCCTTCGCCACCTCGATCTCGGCCTGGGTGACCCCGCTGGACGCGCTCGCCGATGCGTTCGTGCCGGCGCCGGAGCAGGACCCGCCGGTGCAGGACTACCTGCGCGACACCCCGCACCTGGGGTTGGACCTGCGCCTGGCGGTGGAGTGGAACGGCGAGCGGGTGGCCGAGCCGCCGTTCGCGACCATGTACTGGACGCCCGCCCAGCAGCTCGCCCACCTCACCGTCAACGGGGCCTCGCTGCGCACCGGCGACCTCTACGCCTCCGGCACCGTGTCCGGTCCGGACCGCGGCCAGGTCGGCTCGTTCCTGGAGCTGACCTGGGGCGGCGCCGAGCCGGTCAAGATCGGCGCCGGCGAGACTCGCACCTTCCTGGAGGACGGCGACACCGTCACCATCCGGGCCACCGCCCCCGGCCCGGACGGCACCACCGTCGCCCTGGGCGAGGTCACCGGGCGGATCCTGCCGGCCCGCTGAGTCGCGTATCCGCCGGTCGCACCCGCTGTGCGACCGGCCGGCCCTCCTGCCGCGTTTGATCGACCGGATTCGGTCACCACCCCACGCCGTCCCGTCCCGGGGCGGCGTGGGTCGTGACCGGCACGGCACATCCCAGCGGACAGGAGGTACGAGCATGGACGATCTCGTGGGCGCGGTCTGGCGCACCAGTAGTCGGTCGAACGATCAGGGGCTCTGCGTGGAGGTGGCGGACAACCTCGCACGCGACCGGGGTGTGGTCGGGATACGTGATTCCAAGGACCCGGACGGGCCGGTGCTCGTCGTCGGCCCGCCGGGCTGGACGGCGTTCGTCGGGGCGATCCGCCACGGCGGTTTCCGCCCCTGACCCGCGCCTGATCCGCGCCGCGGGACCGCACCGGTGCCCCGATCCGGGGCACCGGTGACGGAAATTCCACCGCAGGACCCCCCGTGGCGCGCTCACCCGCCGTACCGTGGACGCCACGGGAGGTGTCATGTCGACGGTCACGGTCACCGAGTTCATCGAGGCGCGGGCCGACGACGTGTGGGCGCTCCTGGTCGACCTGCCGGTCCGGGCCGACTGGCTGTGCACCGTCGGCGGCGTGGAGCTGCTGACCCAGGGCCGGCTGGGGCCGGGCACCGCCTGGCGGGAGACCCGCACCAGGCCGGACGGCGGTGACCAGGCGGAGGAGTTCGTGGTGCTGGAGGCCCGGCCGCCGCACCGACTCGTGCTCAGCTCCCCCGGCATCGGGGTGGACTACCGGATCACCTGGACCCTGCGCACCGTGCGGCGTCGGGGCCGTGGCTGCACCGCGGTGGCCGTGGAGCACCAGGCGGTGCCGATCGCCCCGTACGGGCGGGTGGTCGCGCTGCTCTTCGGCGGGCTGGCCGCGCGGGCGGTGGAGGGGGCCATCCGGCGCGATCTCGCCGACCTGGCCCGCCGCCGCCCGGCGCGCCAGCGGCGCCGAGGCGGCCTGAACCGCCACCCCCGTCGTCGCGACCTGAGCGGGGCGGCGACGGGCTGCCTCGGTAGGGTGCCGGGCGGAGGTGTGCATGGGTGTCCCGAAGGGCCGGCGACGGATCACCGTCGCGGTCGCGGCGCTGCTCGCCCTCGGGGTCGTCGGTGCCGTCGGCTACCGGGTGCTGGCCCCCGCCGAGGTCGTCACACCCGCCCAGGACGACCTGCCGCCCCTGGACACCCCGGCGACCGGGGTGGTGGGTCGACTGCCCGCCGCACCGCTGATCGTCGACGGTCGGCTCCGGGTCTATGCGGCGCAGCGCCAGGTCTACGCCGACCGGCCGGCCGACAGCAAGCACCGGGTCACCCCGTTCTGGTCGTACCGGCGGTGGCCGGCCCAGCTCAACGGGGTGCTGGTGGCGGGTACCACGGTGGTGAGCCGCTGGTCCGACGGGAAGATCGTCGCGCTGGACGGCCGTACCGGGAAGGTGGCCTGGCGGGCCGACGGCCCGACGCCGGGGAAGGGCTTCCCGGCCCGACGCACCGGCGCGGCCATCGTCTGGGACCCGCGGGGGATCTTCCTCGCGTCGGGTCCCGGCGACCGGACGACGCTGGTGGCGTCCGGCGCGGGCGACCTGCGCGGGTACGCGCTGGCCGACGGGCGGGAGCTGTGGCGGGCGGCCGGCGACGCCGACTGCCGAACCGATCTCGGGACCACGGCCGCCGGCCAGGTCCTGTCGGTGGACGCCTGTGCCG
>NZ_JAEVHN010000242.1:0-8504 GCF_016803375.1 Micromonospora sp. 4G55 | reverse complement strand
ACCGCTTCTACCGCGGCCTGGGCTTCGTCGCCAGTCACGAGGGCATGAAACTCCCCCTCTGACCACCCCGCACTCCCCACCTCACCCGCTACGAACCTGATGACCCAAACGAATCACCCCCGCTCCCCCACCTCGTGATCAAGAGACTTGCGTCAGAATCCGCCCTTACGGCGACGCAAACCTCTTGATCACCGAGGTGAGTGCGCGCCGGTGAGGGCCTGCGGGGCACACGGGTGTGGGTTGGTGAGGGGTGCCGGCCGGCGGGTGATTCGTTCGCGTCATCAGGTCGCTAGCGTCCGCCGACCGGGTGCTGGTCGTCCCGCAGCGGCCGGCGCGCACCGAACCGGAGCACGGCGCGGTGGGGGTCAGGCGTCGACCAGGTGGCCGTCGCGCAGGGTGAGGGTGCGGTCGGCCAACTCGATCAGGGCCGGGTCGTGCGTGGCGACCAGGGCCGTCATGCCCCGAGCGTGCACGACCGCGCGCAGCAGGTCCATGATGGAGCGCCCGGTTTCCGAATCGAGCTGGCCGGTCGGCTCGTCGGCGATCAGCAGGGCCGGCTCGTTGGCCAGGGCCCGGGCCACCGCCACCCGCTGCTGCTGCCCGCCGGAGAGCTCGTACGGCCGCTGCGCGGCGTGCCCGCCCAGCCCGACCAGCTCCAGCAGCACGGCCACCCGCTCCTCCCGTTCCGCCGCCGGCACTCTAGCCAGCCGCAGCGGCACGCCGACGTTCTCCGCGGCGGAGAGGATCGGCACCAGCCCGAAGGTCTGGAACACGAAGCCCACGGTGCCCCGGCGCAGCCGCAGCAGCTCGGCCTCACCGGCGGCGGTCACGTCGTGCCCGGCCACCCGCACCCGGCCGCTGTCCGGCCGGTCCAGCCCGCCGACCAGGTTCAGCAGGGTGGTCTTGCCGGCGCCCGAGCGGCCTCGGACGGCCACCAGCTCACCCCGGCCGGCCACGAAGGAGACGTCGCGCACCGCGTGCACGGCGTGCTCGCCCCGGCCGAAGGTCCGGCTCACGCCCTCCACCCGAACCACCTCGTCGACGAGGGCCGCGGCACCGGCCCGGCCGGCGGAAACCTGCTCGCTCATGCGTCACTCCCGTTCGGTTCCGGCGTGCGGTCGCCGGGGCGGACCTCGACGTGGTCCGGTTCGAGGTTGAGGCGGACCCGGTCGCGCAGCGCCAGCGCGTCGACGAAGGACGCCGGCAGCTGCATCCGGCCGGCCCGGTCGAGCACGGCGTACTCCTCGCTGACCAGCTCGGTGCTGCCGTCGGCGCCGATCCGCGCCGTCCGGCGTACCTCGGAGGAGGTCCGGCCGTCGCGGATCGCGACGGTCCGGCGGACCTGGGTGGCGACGGCCTGGTCGTGGGTGACCACCACGATCGTCACGCCCAGCTCGGCGTTGATGGTGCGCAGCGCGGCGAACACCTCCGCACCGGTGGCCTCGTCCAGCTCGCCGGTCGGCTCGTCGGCGAAGAGCACCTCCGGGTCGTTCGCCACCGCCACCGCCACCGCGCAGCGCTGCTGCTCACCGCCGCTGAGCTGGCCGGGTCGCCGGTCGGCGCAGTAACCCACCCCGACCAGGTCCAGCAGCTCCTCGGCCCGCCGCCGCCGCGCCCGCCCGCCGCCGGCCCGACCGGCCAGTTTCATCGGCAGCTCGACGTTCTCCCGGGCGGTCAGGTACGGCAGCAGGTTCCGGCCGGTCTGCTGCCAGACGAAGCCGACCACGTCCCGCCGGTAGCTCAACCGTCGCCGGTTGGAGAGGGCGAGCAGGTCGTAGTCGGCGACCCGGGCGATCCCGGCGGTCGGGGTGTCCAGCCCGGACAGGATGTTGAGCAGCGTCGACTTCCCGGAGCCGGACGCGCCGACGATCGCCACCAGCTCACCCCGGTCGATGACCAGGTCGAGCCCCTGCAGGGCGACCACCTCCACCCCCTCGGTCTTGAAGATGCGGACCAGCCCGTCGCAGACGATGTGCCCGCGCAGGCGGTCCTGCCCGCCGGCCCGCTCGGCCGCGCGCTGCGCGGCCCGTCGCTGCAACGCGGCCAGATCCGGTACGGCGGACGTCTCGGCGGTAGCGGTCATCTCAGCTCTCCTCTCCGAGCCGGAGCACCTCGCCGAGGCGCATCCGACGGTTGTTCACGGTCTCGACCGCGACGGCGAAGGCCAGCGCCAGCAGGGCCAGCCCGAGCACCCCGGCCACCAGGCCCGGTTCGAAGCGCACCGTCACCGGCGCCCCGCCGGTGAACGCGGACAGCCCCAGCACCGGGTTCAGCAGCACCGGGAGCACGGCGCCCACCACGGCGCCGGTCAGCACCGAGACCACCACCAGGGGGGTGAGTTCCACCAGCAGCAGGCCCCGCCACTGCCGGCGGGACAGCCCCATCGTGCGCAGCCGGGACAGCACCTGCGCCCGGCCCCGGGCGCCCGCGAGCACCGCGAACGCCAGCGCGAGCAGGCCGAGGACGCCGCCGCCGGCCGCGCCGAGCACCGCCGGCGCCGCCCACCCGTGCTCCGGGCCGGAGATGATCGCCCAGACGACCCCGGTCAGACCGGCCGTGGAGAGCAGCACGCCGAGCAGGTCGAGGCGCCCGTCCACCGGGTCGCGGGACTCCGGCACCAACGCCCCGGCGGCCAGCAGGCAGACCAGCACGATGGGGACGTTGACCAGGAAGATCGCGTTCCACGGCAGGTGGGCGAGGATGGCGCCGCCGATCGGCGGCCCGGCCGCGAAGCCCAGCGCACTGGTGGCCGCCCAGAGACCGATCGCCCGGGGCCGCTCGGCCGCGTCGAAGATCTGCATGGCGACCGCGAGGGTGGCGGTGACCAGGAGGGCACCGCCGATCCCCATGCCGCCCCGGGCGGCGATGAGCTGACCGCTGGTCCCGGCGAGCCCGGCGGCCAGCGAGCCGGCGCCGAACAGGACCAGACCGGCGAGCAGCATCCGCCGCCGCCCGTACCGGTCAGCCGCGCTGCCGGCCGTGAGCAGCAGGCCGCACTGCACCAGCGCGTACGCGTTGATCATCCATTGGACGTCGGCGGTGGTGGCGTCCAGCTCGCCGGTGAGCACCGGGATCGCCACGGTCAGCACGGTGTTGTCGAGGACCACGGTGACCTGGGCCAGGCAGAGCACGGCCAGGATCAGCCAGCGGTGCCGGACCGGACCGGCCGGCCGGGTCGACCCCGCCGGGCTGCCGTCGCGTACCGTGCCGGGAGCGCTCATCGCGGCGGGGCGAAGCGGGCGAGCGGGTTGGCCAGGGTGCCGACGAACTGCAACGCGGCCGACGGGTCGGCGAGGTCAACCATCTGCCGGTTGTTGCGCAGTTGCAGCCGGTTCAGGCAGGACAGCGGGAACTCGGCGGCGAAGAGGTCGTGTCGGCGCAGCCGGTCGGCCAGGTGCGGGACGCTGCGCTGGTAGTCGGCGGCGCACTCGGCCACCGTGCGCCAGAAGTCGTCCTCGGCCAGGACGCTCTCGGTGACCAGGATGGCGTTGAGGTGGCGCAGGAAGCAGTCGAACACGTCGGTGAAGATCGACAGGATCTTCTCCTCGTCGGGGACGGCGACCCGGATGCGCCGCACCGCCGGGGGCAGGTCGGCCTCGGGGTCCATCACGGCGATCTCCTCGGCGATGTCCTTGAAGATCACCCGCTCCACCGCCCCGTCGTGCAGCACCAGGATCACGTTCTCCCCGTGCGGCATGAAGGCCAGGTCGTGGGCGTGGAGGCTGTGCAGCAGGGGGACCAGGTAGGCGTCGAGGTAACGGCGCAGCCAGACCGTCGGCGCCAGCCCCGACTCCGCGACCAGCGCGCCGACGACCGAGCGGCCGCCCCGGTCGACGTGCAGCAGGGACGCCATGGTCGCCAGCCGGCGGCCCGGCTCCAGCCCGGCGACCGGGCTCTCCCGCCAGAGCGCGGCCAGCATCTTCCGGTACGGGGAGTACCGGTCGGTCGCCGCCTCGTACTGCCGGTGGCGGTAGCCGATCGCGGCGCGCTCCCGGATGATCGTCAGCCGGCTGCGTCGGAACACGGGGTCGGTGGCGGCGAGGTCGGCCAGCCAGTCGTTGATCGCCGGGGTGTGCTCCATGTACGCGGCGGAGAGCCCGCGCATGAAGCCCATGTTGAGCACCGACAGGGCGGTCTTGACGTAGTGCTTCTCCGGGTGGGTGCCGTTGAAGAAGGTGCGGATGGACTGCTGGGCGAGGTACTCGTCGGGGCCCTCGCCGAGGCAGACCAACTGCCGCCGGGCCACCTCGCCGGCGAAGGTGACGGCGAGCTTGTTCCACCACTGCCACGGATGCACCGGGAGGAGCAGGTAGTCGGCCGGGTCCAGGCCCAGCCCGGTGAGGGTACGGGCGAAGCCGGCGAGCGTGTCGTCGCCGAGTTCGGCGCGGACCAGGGTGTCGTAGTCCAGGTCGGCGGCGCAGCTGAAGGTGGTGTGGTCGCGGTGGGCGGCCAGCCAGATCAGCCGAACCGGCCGGGCGGCCTCCGGGGCGTACCGGTGGTACTCGTGCACCCCGAAACCGATCCGGCCGTTGTTGGCCACGAAGCAGGGATGCCCCTCGGTCATCTGGGTCTCGACGTCCTGGAAGTCCGCCCGGGCCAGCTTGGTGGCGTCCACCGCCGGCTTGCCGAGCTTGTACGCGGTGCCGGCCAAGGTCGACGTGATCTCCTCGAGGTAGACCGGCAGGATCTCGTCGGTGAGGCCGAGCGCCGCGCGCAGGTCGAGGCAGAGGTCGACGGCGTCCAGCGGCAGCTCGCGGCCGTCGGAGTGCCGGGTGATGCTGGCCGCGTCGACCTGCCAGTGCCGCAGGGCGAGCAGCCGGGCGGTGAACCGGTACTCGACCGTGCCGTCGTCGCCGCGTACCCGGTAGCGGTCCACGCCCAGCGGCTCGGGGGTGATCAGTCGTTCGTGGGCGAACTCCGCGAGGGCCTTGCGGACCAGCAGCCGGTTGGCCTCGGCCCAGTGCCCCGGGGTCAGGTGGTCCACGGATGCGAGCGGGTTCACGCGGGCAGGTCTCCTCGGGTGGCGGCCAGAAACATCTCACGGGTACAGACGCTGAGCAGGGCGTCCTTCTCGGGCTTGCGGATCGGGCCGACGACGGTGAAGCCCACGGCGGCGTTGAGCGCGTGCACGGCGTGGTTACGCACGTCCGGTTCGACGACGACGCGGCGGACGGCCGGGGCGGCGAAGAGCCACGCCATGACCGTGGTGATCACGGCGCGGGTGAAGCCGTGCACGGGAGTGTCGGCGGGCGCGCAGAGGAAGTGCATGCCGACGTCGCCGTCCGCGGCGTCATGCAGGCCGACGAGTTCGACGTGGGCCGGGTCGTACCGCTCGGCGAGGAACGCCGGCCGGCCGCGCCACGAGCCGAGGTACGCGTCGTGGTGCGGGTGCGCGGCGATCCGCCGGTACTCCTGCGCCACCCGGGCCACGTCGGCGTCCTGCATCAGCCAGAACGCGGCCTTGGGGTGGGTGACCCAGCCGTGCAGCAGTGCGGCGTCGCCGTCCGGATCGAGGGTACGCAGGGCGAACTCGCCGAGCCGGTCGTCGACCCGCCGGAACACCGTCACGCGGTCACCGCCACCGTCGCCCCGAACTCCTGGAAGGCGATGCGCCGCTCGATCGGGTAGTGCTCGCGCCCGGTCAGCTCCCGGATGATCCAGGAGTTGCGGTACGCGCCCATGCCGAGGTCCGGCGAGGTGATGCTGTGCGCCTGGGTGCCGGCGTTCTGCAGGAAGACGCCCCGGCCGGTGTGGTCGACGGAGTAGTTGCGGGCGACGTCGAACCGGCCGTGCGAGTCCCAGCGGAGCCGGTCGCGGATCGGCGCCAGGAAGGCGGGCACCCGGTAGTGGTAGCCGGTGGCCAGCACCAGCCCCTGGGTGGTGAGGGTGAAGTCGCGGCCCTGCTCGACGTTGCGCAGGCCGAGCGTGTACGTCCCGCTCGCCGGGTCGTGGGTGGCGGTGCTCAGGGCGGTGTTGGTCATCAGCCGGGTGGGCACCGGGCCGGCCACGCTGCGGGCGTAGAGCAGGTCGAAGATGTCGTTGACCAGGTCGGCGTTGATGCCCTTGAACAGGCCCTTCTGCTCGGCCTCCAGCCGGTACCGGGTCGCCTCGGGCAGGGCGTGGAAGTAGTCCACGTAGTCCGGCGAGGTCATCTCCAGGGTGAGCTTGGTGTACTCCAGCGGGAAGAACCGCGGCGAGCGGGTGACCCAGTTGAGCTGGTAGCCGTGGGTGCCGATGTCGGAGAGCAGGTCGTGGTAGATCTCGGCCGCGCTCTGCCCGCTGCCGACCACGGTGACGCTCCGCTTGTCCCGCAGCGCCGCCCGGTTCTCCAGGTACCGCGAGTTGTGGATCACGTCGCCGCCGAGGTCCCGGCAGGCGTCGGGCACGTGGGGCGGGGTGCCGGTGCCCAGCACCAGGTGCCGCGCCCGGTGGGTGACCCGCTGGCCGGCCGCCGTGGCGTGCACGACGTACCGGTCGTCGGTCGGGTCGTACTCGATCGAGGTGACCTCGTGGCCGAACCGGACGCTGGACAGTTTCGCCGCCGCCCACCGGCAGTAGTCGTTGTACTCGCTGCGCAGCGGGAAGAAGCTCTCCCGGATGTAGAACGGGTACAGCCGCCCGGACTCCTTGAGGTAGTTCAGGAACGAGTAGGGCGAGGTGGGATCGGCCAGGGTGACCAGATCGGCGAGGAACGGCGTCTGCAGGCGGGTGGACTCCAGCAGCATGCCGGGATGCCAGTTGAAGTCGTCGCGGGCCTCGAGGAAGAGCCCGTCGAGGTCGCCGATCGGCGCGGTCAGGCAGGCCAGGCCCAGGTTGTACGGGCCCAGCCCGACGGCGATGAAGTCGTGGGTCGACATGGGATTCTCCAGGGCGGGACGGCCGGTCAGCGGATGGGGCAGGACAGCTCACCGGCCGTGCGGGTACGCACGTACCAGCCGGCGTGTTCGGCGATCAGGTCGAGGACGTGGGCGATGTCGTCCACGGTGGTCTCGGGGTTGAGCAGGGTGAACTTCAGGTGGTGCGCGCCGTCCACGGTGGTTCCCGCGACGAGGGCGGCGCCGGACGCGGCGAGCGCCTCGCGGGCGTACAGGTTGGCCTCGTCGACGAGGGCGCGGCCGGGACCGGTGGGCAGGTAGCGGAAGACCACGGTGCTGAGCTGGGACCGGGTCACCACCTCGAACCGGGGGTCCGCGGTGAGCAGCCGCCAGGCGGCGTCGGCCCGGTCGATCACCTCGTCGAAGAGGGCCCCGACCGCGTCCGGGCCCATGATGCGCAGGGTGAGCCAGAGCTTCAGGGCGTCGAAGCGGCGGGTGGTCTGGATGCTCTTGTCGACCTGGTTGGGGATGCGCTGCTCGACCGCGCGGGCCGGGTTGAGGTAGTCGGCGTGCCAGGTGGCGTGCCGCAGCACCCGGCGGTCGCGCACCAGCAGCGCACTGGAGCTGACCGGCTGGAAGAACGACTTGTGGTAGTCAACGGTCACCGAGTCGGCCCGCTCGATGCCGTCGAGCAGGTGCCGCCGGGTCGGCGAGACCAGCAGCCCGCAGCCGTACGCGGCGTCGACGTGCAGCCACACGCCGGCCGCCGCGCAGATGTCGGCGATCTGCGGCAGCGGGTCGATGGTGCCGAAGTCGGTCGTGCCGGCGGTCGCCACCACCGCCATCACCCGCAGCCCCTCCCGGCGGCACCGGTCGATCTCCCGGGCCAGTTCGTCGGTACGCATCCGGCGCTCGGCGTCGGTGCCGACGGTGACCACCGCGTCGGCGGCGAGGCCGAGCAGCTTCGCCGCCTTCTGCACGCTGAAGTGGCCGGCCGCCGAGGTGAGGATCCGCAGCCGGGTCAGCGACTCCGGGCGGGACGGCCGGGTGCCGCCCGAGGTTGCCGCCCGGCCGACCGCCTCCTCCCGGGCCAGCAGCATCGCCTGGAGGTTCGACTGCGTCCCGCCGCTGGTGAACACCCCGTCCGCGGCCGGCCCGAGCCCGACCCGGTCGATCGTCCAGTCGATCAGGCGCCGCTCGATCAGCGTGCCGCCGGCGCTCTGGTCCCAGGTGTCCAGGGAGGAGTTGACCGCGCTCAGCACCGCTTCACCGAGCAGCGCCGGGATCACCACCGGGCAGTTCAGGTGCGCCAGGTAGCGCGGGTGGTGGAAGTACACCGCGTCGCGCAGGTAGACGTCCTGCAGCTCGTCGAGCGCCGCCCCGGTGTCGCCGAGCGGCCGGTCCAGGTCGATGCCGGCGATCCGGGGCGCGAGGTCCTGCGGGGTGACGCCGGTGAAGGGCCGGTCGGCGGCGGCGACCCGGTCGGCCACCCGGTCGATGCCGTCGGCCAGCACCCGCCGGTAGTCCGCGACGGTGCCGGCGGTGAACAGGTGGGCCCGGTCGGCGGCCACCGGGCCGGGGACGACTCCGGTCGGGAGGGCCTGAACGGTTGCTCCGGGCAGACTCATGGCAGTCCTCAATGGTCGAGAGTGGACACGGCGGGCGGGCGGGCGACGGCGCGGCGGCCAC
>NZ_JAEVHN010000241.1:0-8532 GCF_016803375.1 Micromonospora sp. 4G55 | reverse complement strand
GTCCAGCTTGATCTGCTCGTACGCCCGCTCGACGAGGAACGGGGCGTAGCTGTGCACGATCGGACGTTGCCCGGTCAGCGCCAGTCCGCCGGCCACCCCCACCATCAACTGCTCCCGGATCCCGACGTTGAGCACCCGGTCGGGATACCGGCGGGCGGCCGGGGCGAACGCGGCGGCCGAGATGTCCGCCAGCACGATGGTGGTACGCGGATCCGCCAGCAGTTCGGTCGCGCTGGCGACGAAGGTCTCCCGCATGCTCTCATTCCCCGTTCTCGACGACCGCGACGACGACGTGCGGCCGGTGCTTCTCGTGCCCGGTGAGGGCGGCGTGCAGGGCGGAGGGGAGGTCGGGGTGGGTGTACGGGAAGGTGGCCTTCGTGAGGACGCCGGGGAGGACGCGGGTGCTGGTCAGGGCCTCCTGGGCGAAGCCGCCCAGGGCGACCTTCAGGGCCAGCGCGGGGATCGGCATGATCGCCGGACGGTGCAGCTGGCGGGCCAGCTCCCGGGTGAACTCGGCGTTGGTGACCGGGGCCGGACCGACCACGTTGACCGGGCCGCCGATGTCGTCGCGGTCGAGCAGGAACAGCGCGGCGTCCAGCCAGTCCCGCATCGAGATCCACGGCAGCCACTGCCGGCCGCTGCCCAGCTTCCCGGCGATGCCCAGCTTGAACGGCAGCAGCTGCGGCTTGAGCAGCCCGCCGTCGCGGTGCAGTGGCAGCCCGGTGCGCAGCCGTACCACCCGCACCCCGGCGTCCTCGGCCGGCCGGGTCGCCGCCTCCCAGACCCGGCAGACGTCGGCCAGGAAACCCTCGCCGGCCGGGGAGTCCTCCTCGACCGCCCGGTCACCGGTGTTGCCGTACCAGCCGACGGCGGAGGAGTTGAGCAGCACCGTCGGCCGGTCGGCGGCCGGCAGCCCGGCGATGGCGATGGCCAGGGTGGTGGTGGTGTCCACCCGGCTGGACCGGATGAGCTTCCGGTAGTCGTCGTTCCAGCGCTTGTCGCCGACGCCCGCGCCGGCCAGGTTGACCACCGCCTCGGCCGCGGCCACCACGGCCGGGTCGAGCTGCGCGGCGGACGGGTTCCACTGTCGCTCGTCGGGGGTGCGCGGTGGCCGTCGCACCAGCCGGGTGACCTGGTGCCCGTCGGCGGTGAGGCGGTCGACCAGCCGGGTGCCGAGGAAGCCGGACGCGCCGGCCATGAGGATCCGCATGCTCATATCTTCGGGTACGGAGGCGGGTTCGGATGCGTTCAGCCCGTTTGCGGATCCGGGAGCGGCCCGCGACCCGCCCAGCCGGGTCGAGGGCCGCCCGGGATCAGCCGACCGGCGCGGCGCGCAGGTCGGCGAGCAGGCGTTCCACCTCCGCGAACGCTTCGACCGGCAGCGGTCCGCGGGCGAGGGTGCCGAAGTTCTCCTCGGCCTGTGCGACGGTGCGGCAGCCCGGGATGGGCACCGTCCGTGGGCTGCGCGCGAGCAGCCAGCCCAGCGCACCCTGGGCGAGGGTACGACCGTCCGCGGTGAGCGCCTCCCGGATCTCGGCGAGCCGGGCCGACCACTCTGGTGCCGGGCGCCCGTCGGTGAACCAGACCAGCCACTCCGGTGCCCTCCCGCGCACGTCGTCCGCCCCGACCGCCCGCGTCGAGCCGGTGAGCAGGCCCATGGCGAGCGGTCCCCGGTTGAGACTGGCCAGGTCGAGCGCGTCGCAGACGGCGAGCATCTCGGCGTTGTCCTTGAACACCGACTCGTCGTGCTGGATCGCCGCGCAGTGCGGACCGGCCTCGGCGAACGCGCGCGCGGACGCCGGGTTGTCGGTGCTCCAGCCGTACGCGCGGATCTTGCCCTGGGTGACGAGGCCCTCCAGGGTGTCGACCAGGTCGAGCGCGGCGGACGCCGGCAGGCCGTTGATGTGCAACTGGTAGAGGTCGACATGGTCGGTGCCGAGCCGGCGCAGCGACTCCTCCAGGCTGGCCACCGCGTAGGCCGGGCTGCCGTCCTCGCCGGTCCACCGGCGGGTCCGCTCGTCCGAGCGGTTGCCGAACTTGGTGGCGATCACCGCCCGGTCGCGGCGGCCGGCGAGGGCACGGCCGAGGACCCGCTCGCTGTGCCCGGCGCCGTAGTTGCTGGCCGTGTCGAAGAGCGTGACGCCGAGGTCGAGGGCACGGTGGATGGTGCGCACCGACTCGTCGTCGTCCACCTCGCCCCAGCCGAACGGCTCTCCGCCCGCGCCCCAGAGCGGTCCACCGATCGCCCAGCACCCCATGCCGAGGGCGCTGACGTCGATCCCGCTGCGGCCCAGTGTCCGTGTCATCGTCATGCGGCCAGCTTTCAACCTGGAGCGCGCTCCAGGTCAAGCCCTAGCATGGCGACATGCCCGGCTACACCCCCTCGGAGGCGGCGACCCGCAGCGGGTTCAGCCTCGACACCCTCCGCTACTACGAGAAGATCGGCCTGCTCAGCGACATCGGCCGCACCTCCGGCGGCCGTCGGGTCTTCACCGACGACGACCTGAGCTGGCTGCTGCTGTTCCGCTGTCTGCGGGACACGGGCATGCCGATCGCCGAGATGTGCCGGTACGCCGAGCTGGCCCGCGACGGTGAGCACACCGCCGGCCAACGGCAGGCCCTGTTGGAGCGGCACGCCGAACGGGTCGAGGAGCAGATGCGCCTGCTGGAACGCCAGTACGCCCATCTCCGCGAGAAGATCCGGTTCTACCAGGCGAGCCATGAGACGGCCTGAGCCGTGCCTCCGGTGAGGGCCGACCGGCTCGTCCTGCTGGACCGGATCGAGTGGTTCATCCTGGAACGCCCCGTGCTGGTCCGACCCGGCGAGACGTACTGGGTCGACCGGAACGACGAACTCTGTGTCGACCGCGGCGCCGGTCGGGTCACCCGTACTCCCGGCTGGGTCTGCCGCTGACGAGGTCAGGACAGCCGGGCGAGCACCGGCGCCAGCGCTTCGAGCGCGTCCCGGCGTACCACGAAGCGGGTGACGCCCCAGCGGCGGCGGTGTTCCGCGACCGCCGCGACGATCTCGTCCGCCGTTCCGATCAGCACGAACGGCGTGGCCAGCACCTCGGCGACGGTCAGTCCGACGTCGCGCGCGGTCTGCGCCGCGGCGGCCTCCGCGTCGTCGGTGACCACCACCTGCTGCACCAGCGCCTCCAGCGCGGGCGGGTGGTCCCGACCGGCCGCGCCGGCCGCGACGTGGTCGAGCTGCGCCTCGAGCTGGTCGGCCCGCCAGCGCACGTCGTGGGCGTGGCCGTCGGCGAGGGTACGCCCGAAGCCGGTCAGCCCGACCACCTCGGCATGCGCGCCGGCCCAGCGCAGCAGCGTCGAGTTGGCGGTGCCCACGGTCAGCGGGATCCGGTCCTGCACCGGGCGGGGCGCGGTCAGCCGGGCCTCCCGGACCGCCAGCTCGGGGGAGTCCACGGTGACCTCCTCGCCGTCGAGCAGGGCGCGGACCGCCTCGGCCACGGCCACGCAGCGGCGTACCCGGCCGGCGACGTCCGGGCGTTCGCGGCCGACGGCCCGCCACTCGGCCGGGGTGTGGCCGGCGCCGACGCCGAGCCGGGCCCGCCCGCCGGAGACCAGGTCGAGGGTGGCCACGTCGGTGGCGAGCAGCATCGGCTCGCGCACGCCGAGGTTCGACACGTACGAGCCGAGGCCGATCGTCGAGGTCACCGACGCGGCGGCGGCCAGCGCCACGAACGGGGACGTCACGGCCCCGGGGTGATCGGCGGCGAGCAGCGCGTCGAAGCCGGTGGCCTCGGCGCGGCGGGCGAGGTCCAGCCAGCTCGCCGCGTCGGTGGGGGTGGCCTGGAGGGAGAAGACGGTCACCGGGCCAGCCTGCGCCGTCGGGGACCCCGCCGGCCAGCCCGGCGGGGCCGATTCTGCTGACCGGCGAATCCTCACCCGGGCAGCGGCACGCCGAGCAGCTCCTCGGTCGTCCCGCTGCGCACCGCGTTCAGGGCGGCGACCAGCTTCTTCTCCTCGTAGACGAAGTGCGATTCGAGCAGCGCGCTCAGGCCGTCCAGTTCGGCGCGTACCCCGGCGACGCCGGCCGGGTCGGCGGCCAGCTCCTCGACGCGGCGCAGGACGGCCGCGACCACCTCGTGGTCGGCGGCGAGTTCGTCGAGGACCGGGCGCAGCTGGGGCGCCTGCTCGGCCAGCACCCGGAACGCCCCGCCGTCCTCGCCGGTGTGGTGGCGGGTGAGCGCGGAGCAGAAGGTGAGGCAGTGGGCGCGCAGGTCGCGCGGACCGGTGGGGGAGTCGAGGCCGGCGCGCAGCGCGGCCAGCTCCTCGCGGAGCCAGAGGTGGATCTCGATCAACTGGTTGCCGAGGGCGGTCAGGCGGTCGCCCGGCTCGGTGGAGGGGTGCACGTGGATCCCATGCTGTCCCGCGCCTCCATGCCCTCGGCGGTCTCCTTGCCGGGTGCACCGCGACGCTGCCGGTGATCCTACGTCGAGGTGCCCGTCTCGTCCGTCCCGCGCTCCTTCCACCGGGCCCGCCAGGCCGCCTCGTGCGCCTCGTGGGTGGTCCTCTCGTGGAAGACCAGCTCGTGCAGCGCGCGTCGGCCTTCCTCCATGGTCGTCACCTCGACCATCACCAGGCCGACGCAGATCGCGGTGAGCAGGGTCAGGGTGGCCAGCCCGGGCAGGTGGGAGCCGACCGGGATGCCGAGGGTGAGCAGGAGCACGGCGCCGACCCGGGTCCAGGAGACCGTGCCCAGGGTGCGCCACTGGAACAGCATGTTCCCGCACAGGTAGCAGATCACCCCGCCGAAGAGCAGGGGGACGCTCGGACCGTGCGCCGGCACGCGCAGCGGCACCGACGGATCGGCGATCTCGTGCACGATCCCCTCGGCACCCAGGGCGAACAGGATGATCCCGGCGATCATCGGCAGGTAGAAGTACGCGTACGCGTCCCGCGCCATCGCCACCCGGGCGCGCCCCTCGGCGGCGTGCAGGGCGATCCGGGCCGCCGGTCCGATCACGTCGTAGTGGGCCCACCAGAGCGCGGCGGTGAAGAAGATGCCCAGCACCGCCGCCGCGACCGCCGGCCAGGTGGGCGGCTGGCCGAGCAGGTTGCTGCCGACGCCGACCGAGATGACCGACTCGCCCAGCGCGATGATCAGGATGAGCTCGTAGCGTTCCGTCCAGTGCTCCGCCGAGGTCACCGCCCAGCCCCAGGTGCCGCCGAGGAGCCCGGACGCGTACTGGAGCAGCACCACGGTCAGCCAGAGGCCGTCGCGCACCATCGACGCCACGTCGAGATCGTGGATCTGGGCGGGGATCAACGCCGCGCCGAGCAGGAGGAGGGTGCTGAACACCATCTCCGGTGCGAACCGGACCATCTGCTTGCGCTCCTGCGGGCTGTCCCGGACGACGTGCAGGTAGAGGATGAAGTGCACCGCGCGGATCACCACGTAGGTGACCGCCACGACCACCGGCCCGGCCGCGCCCGCCCGGGGGTCGCCGAAGGCCTGCGGCAGGGCCAGCGCGAAGCAGAACAGCGCCGCCATCCCGAGCACCATCAGCACCGGCACGAACCCCTGGCCGAGCCGGACCCGGGTGGCCACCACGCTGTGCACCACCCAGGTCCACCAGAGCACCGCCAGCACCAGCATGCCGTGCAGCAACGCCGAACCGGTGATCTGGACGGCGGTGGCCCGGGTGATGATGAAGAACGAGAAGACGAAGACCAGGTCGAAGAAGACCTCGAAGCGGTCCACCCGGGCGCCGGGAGCGACGGCGATGGCGGGCCCCAGCCATCTGCGCCACCGCCACCGCCCGCTGCCCACCCGTCCACTCTGGCAGCGTGAGGTCGGCCCGGAGGCGATTCCCCTCAGCCTGCCCGGCGGGGCCGCAGACCGTCCATCAGTAGGTCCAGCAGTCGGCCGGCGAGGTCGCGCCGGCCCGGCCCGGCGGCGGCCAGGGACACCCCGCTCAGCCCGGCGAGCGGTAGAACGTGCCGATGCCGACGCCCGGGGTCGCGGACGATCGCCTCCAGCGTTACCTCCGCGCCTTCGTGGGAAAACTCCCGCACTGCGGCGTCCAGCAGCCGCCCGCCGCCGCCTCGGACAAGGATGGATCATGACCACCAGCACACCTGTCAGCACGCCGTTCTCCCGCGAGTCCACCGCCATGGAGGTCGTGCGCGGCATCGACCTCACCGGTCGACGGGCCGTCGTGACCGGTGGGGCGTCCGGCATCGGCGTGGAGACCGCCCGTGCGCTCGCCGCCGCCGGGGCCGAGGTCACCCTCGCCGTCCGCAACCTCGACGCCGGCCAGCAGGCCGCGGCGGACATCACGGACACCACCGGCAACGACCGGATCCTCGTCGCCCCGCTCGACCTCGCCGTCCAGTCGTCGGTGACCGCATTCGTGCACACCTGGGACGGGCCGCTGCACATCCTGGTCGACAACGCCGGCATCATGGCCTCGCCCGAGCTGCGCACCCCGGAGGGCTGGGAGATGCAGTTCGCGACCAACCACCTGGGCCACTTCGCCCTGGCCACCGGGCTGCACCGGGCGCTGGCGGCGGCCGGGGGCGCGCGCGTCGTGTCGGTCAGCTCGGCGGCCCACCTGCGCTCGCCGGTGGTCTTCGACGACATCCACTTCACCCGGCGTCCGTACGACCCGTGGGAGGCCTACGGGCAGTCCAAGACGGCCAACGTGCTCTTCGCGGTGGAGCTGACCAGGCGCTGGGCCGACGACGGCATCACCAGCAACGCGCTGATGCCCGGTGCGATCCGGACCAACCTCCAGCGCTACATCAGCGAGGAGGAACTGAACCGGATGCGCGCGCAGAGCGGCGGCGCGGCCTACTGGAAGAGCACCGAGCAGGGCGCGGCCACGTCCGTGCTGGTCGCCACCTCACCGCTGCTCGACGGCATCGGTGGGCGCTACTTCGAGGACTGCCAGGAGGCCGGGCCGAACCAGCCCGGCACCCGCACCGGCTACGCGCCGTACGCGCGTGACCCGGAGGCGGCGGAGCGGCTCTGGACGGTCTCCGAGGAGACCCTCCGGGCGTGACGCGGGCTGCGGCACCGGTTCCGCGGTCGCGCCCGCAGGGCGGAACGGCGCAGGGCGCCCGGTCGGTGTGACCGGGGCGCCCTGCGCGTACGGGAGGATCAGAGGCCGAGGTCGGCCTCGAAGTTGCCGCCCTCCAGGCGCTCCTTGACCGCGACCAGGAAACGGGCCGCGTCGGCGCCGTCGATCAGCCGGTGGTCGTAGGAGAGGGCAAGGTAGATCATCGAGCGGACCGCGATGACCTCGCCCAGCTCCGGGTCGTTGACCACGACCGGGCGCTTGACCACGGCACCGGTGCCGAGCATCGCCGACTGCGGCGACGGCACGATCGGGGTGTCGAAGAGCGCGCCCCGGCTGCCGGTGTTGGTCAGCGTGAAGGTCGCGCCGGCGATCTCGTCCGGGCTGATCTTGTTGGTCCGGGTGCGCTCGGCCAGGTCGGCGACCCGCTTGGCGATGCCGCCCAGGTTCAGGTCACCGGCGTTGTGGATGACCGGGACCAGGAGACCCCGCTCGGTGTCCACGGCGATGCCCAGGTGCTCGGCGTCCGGGTAGGTGATCGTCCCGGCCTCGAGGTCCATGCTGGCGTTGACGATCGGGTACGCCTGCAGCGCCTCGATGGCCGCCAGCGCGAAGAACGGCAGGAACGACAGCTTGACGCCGTGCCGCTGCTGGAACGACTCCTTGGCCTGCGCCCGCAGCTTGGCGATCTTGGTGACGTCCACCTCGATCACCGTGGTGAGCTGGGCCATCTCGTGCAGCGACTCGTGCATCCGCTTGGCGATGGCCTTGCGGATCCGGGGCAGCTTCTCGGTCGTGCCGCGCTTGCCGCTCGGCTGCGGCTTCGCGGCTGGCTTGGCCGGGACCGCCGCGGCGGGCTGCGCGGGGGCCGGCGCGGCCTTGGCCGCCTTGGCCTTCTCCGCCGCCTCCAGCACGTCCTGCTTGCGGATCCGGCGCCGACACCGGTGCCGTTGACCGAGGAGAGGTCGACACCGTGCTCACCGGCCAGCTTGCGCACCAGCGGGGTCACGTAGCCGGCCGCCTCCTCGCCGCCCTGTGCCGGGGCGGTGGGCCGCTGCGGGGTCGGGGTCGGCGCGGACGGCTGCGCCGCCTGCTCGGCCTTGGCCGGCTCGGCGGCGGTCTCCGCCTCGGCCGCCGGCTCGTTGTACGACAGGCCCGGGGTCGGCTCCTCGACCTTGGGCTCCGGCTTGGCCTCGGCCTTCGGCTCCGGCTTCGGCTCGGGCTTGGCCTCCGCCTTGGGCTCGGGCTTCGGCTCCGGCTTCGCCTGGGCCGGGGCGGCCCCGGCGGCACCGATGACGGCCAGGTCGGTGCCCACCTCGGCGGTCTCGTCCTCGCCGACCACGATCCGGCTCAGCACGCCCGCCGCGGGGGACGGGATCTCGGTGTCGACCTTGTCGGTCGACACCTCGAGCAGCGGCTCGTCGACCTCGACGGTGTCGCCCTCCTGCTTGAGCCAGCGGGTGACGGTGCCCTCGGTGACGCTCTC
>NZ_JAEVHN010000240.1:0-8588 GCF_016803375.1 Micromonospora sp. 4G55 | reverse complement strand
CTGGGCGCGGATCATCGCGCGCCAGGCGTCCATCGCCCGCCCGTCGCGCAGCGCGGCGGCCGGGTCGGCGTCCCGCAGGCCGGCCGCGTCCAGCATCTCCCGGGCCAGCGCCAGGGTCAGCTCCACCACGTCGCCGGGCCGCCCCCGGCCAGCACCTCCACCGACTCGGTCACCTCGACCGCGTTGCCGACGGTCAGGCCGAGCGGGGTGGACATGTCGGTGAGCAGGGCCACGGTCCGCACGCCGTGCGCTCCGCCCAGCTCCACCATCGTCCGGGCCAGTTCCCGCGCGTCGTCGACGGACTTCATGAACGCGCCGGAACCGACCTTGACGTCGAGCACCAGCGCGCCGGTGCCCTCGGCGATCTTCTTGCTCATGATCGAACTGGCGATCAGCGGGATCGCCTCGACGGTGCCGGTGACGTCGCGCAGCGCGTACAGCTTGCGGTCGGCCGGGGCCAGCCCCTCGCCGGCCGCGCAGATCACCGCGCCGACCTCGCGCAGCTGGGAGATGAACTCGGCGTTGCTCAGCGCCGCCCGCCAGCCGGGGATCGACTCCAGCTTGTCCAGCGTGCCGCCGGTGTGCCCCAGGCCGCGCCCGGACAGCTGCGGCACCGCGCCGCCGCAGGCCGCGACCAGCGGGGTGAGCGGCAGGGTGATCTTGTCACCGACGCCGCCGGTGGAGTGCTTGTCCACGGTCGGCCGGGAGACCGGCGAGAGGTCCAGCCGCTCGCCGCTGGCGATCATCGCGGCGGTCCACCGAGCGATCTCCGGCGGGGTCATCCCGCGCAGCAGGATCGCCATGGCCAGCGCCGCCATCTGCTCGTCCGCGACCAGCCCCCGGGTGTACGCGTCGACCACCCAGTCGATCTGGGCGTCGCTCAGCACTCCCCCGTCCCGCTTGGTACGGATGACGTCGACCGCCGTGAACGCACTCATCGTCGAGTTCCTCTGCTTGTCTCGGGTCTGCTGATCGGCGGTACGCCGCGCAGGGTTCAGCCCGCGGGCCAGCGGGTGGGGATCTCCATCGGGGGTTCGCCCTCACCGGCCCAGAAGATGGTGCCGCTCGCGTCGACCACCACCACCCGGGGCGTCCGGGCGTGCCCCCAGGTGATCGCCTCGGCGGGCTCGTCCCAGCTCGGGGCCTCCTCCAGCACCCCGGTCTCGGCGCCCTCGGCGTCCCCCGCCGACCGCTCCCAGTACGCCGTCCAGACCTGCTGCCCGGCGGACATGTCGGGGTGCACGAAGACGGTGCCCCGCCCGCGCCAGGCGGCCAGCCGCTCCGGCACCACCGGGACCGGCTGCTCCCCGGTCACCGCCTCGATGTCGGCCACGTCGAAGGCGTGCGGCAGCAGCTCCGCCATGCGCAACGGCCGGCCCTTGGACTCGACCAGGCACTCCGGCCCGCCGTTCTCCCAGAGCAGCTGCCGGCAGCGCCCGCACGGCATCAGCGGCTCGCCGGTGGCGTCGACGCAGGACATCGCGACGAGCCGGCCACCGCCGCTGGCGTGCAGGGCGGAGACCACCCCGCACTCGGCGCAGAGCGTGACGCCGTACGCGGCGTTCTCCACGTTGCAGCCGGTCACCACCCGGCCGTCGTCGACCAGGGCGGCCGCCCCGACCGGGAACTTCGAGTACGGCACGTACGCGTGCCGCATCACCTCGGTGGCGGCGGCCCGCAGTCGCTCCCAGTCGATCTCGGTCATCCCACCATTCTGCCCAAGTCAGCCTGGTCGGGCGCGGGAAGGGGTACCCCTGGTGTCCACCGACACCCGCCCGCCCCGCCCCGGCGGCGGAAACGACCGTGCCCGGCGGGGCGATCCCCACCGGGCACGGATCTGGCTTGCGCCGAAGGCTCAGCCCTTGATGTACGGCTTGCCGTCCGCGGCGGGAGCGCGCACCCGGCCGACCAGGCCGGCCACCGCCAGGATCGTCGCGAGGTACGGCAGCATCGCCAGGAACTGGCTCGGGATGCTGCTGCCGATGGCACCCAGGTAGGTGCCGAGCTGGTCGGCGAAGCCGAAGAAGAGCGCGGCGAGCAGCGCACCGGTCGGGCTCCACCGGCCGAAGATCAGCGCGGCCAGCGCGATGAAGCCCTTACCGCCGATCATGTTCTTGGTGAACGAGTAGAGCGCCAGCGTGTACGAGGCGCCACCGATCCCGGCGACCATTCCGGCCATCAGCACGTTGCGGTAGCGCAGCCCCAGCACCTTGACGCCGAGGGTGTCCGCCGCGGTCGGGTGCTCACCCACCGAGCGGGTCCGCAGGCCCCACCGGGTGCGGAACAGCGCGATGTGGATGACCAGCACCAGCAGCAGGCCCAGGTAGAGGAAGATGTTGCCGCGGAACAGCGCCGGGCCGAGCAGCGGGATGTCCTTGAGCAGCGGGATCTCCCAGTTGGAGAAGCGCGGCGCGCTGTTGTACTTCTCCGCCTGGGTCTGCATCAGCCGCTCGTAGAGGAAACCGGTCACGCCGACCGCCAGCAGGTTCAGCACGATGCCCATGACCACCTGGTCGACCAGGTAGCGGATCGCGAAGACGGCCAGCAGCAGCGAGATGAACGCGCCGCCGATCGCCGCGGCGACCAGCCCGACCCAGACGTTGCCGGAGATGCTGCCGAAGAGCGCCCCGCTGAAGGCACCCATCAGCAGCTGCCCCTCGATCGCCACGTTGACCACGCCGGACCGCTCGCAGAGCACGCCGGCCAGGGCGCCGAAGATCAGCGGAAGGGCCAGGATGAAGGTGCCCCGGACGATGTTGACCATGGGCATGAAGTTGCGGCCCTCGGGGGCGGCCGACACCTGCCAGCACAGGAAGCTCAGCACGAAGGCGACCAGCCCGACGCCGAGCACCACGGTGAACCAGCGCTTCGGGACGCCGGCCAGCAGGGCCGCTCCGGCGGCGGCGGCGATGATCCCGAAGAGGATCGCGCCGACCGTGCCGTTGATCTCCAGTGCCGCGCCGCCCTCGGTCTCGCTGAGGGTGAAGCGCGCCGGCTGGCCGGTGGCGAGGGCGCCGAAGAGCACGGCGGCGAGCACGCCCAGCGCCAGCAGGACCGCGCCGATCTTGCGGTTGCGCGTCCAGAAGCCCTGGTCGACCTCTGCGACCTTGACGTCGGGGACAGCCATGGTGGACATGCCTTACCAGCCCTTCGCCAGGCTCGTCTGCAACCGGGCGGCGCGGGCGGCCCGGAGCTGGAAGATCGCCTTCACCAGGGCCGGTGCGGCGATGAAGATGACGATCAGCGCCTGGAGCACGGTGACCAGCTCCAGCGAGATCCCCGAGTACGACTGCATCCGGTTGCCGCCGGCCTGGAGCGCGCCGAAGAGCAGCGCCGCGAGCAGCACGCCCCACGGCTTCACCCGGCCGAGCAGCGCCACCAGGATGCCGTCGAAGCCGATCTGCGCTACCACCAGCGGGGTCAGCGCGTTCGCCGTCGAACCCAGCACCATCTGGGTGCCGCCGAGGCCGGCGAGCAGGCCGGAGATGACCATGATCAGCACGTACGCCCGGGTGACGCTGATGCCGGCCGTCCGGGCGGCGTCCGGGTTGGCGCCGACGGCGCGCAGCTCGAAGCCGAGCGTGGAACGGTTGAGCAGCCACGCGACGAACCAGGTGACCAGCACCGCGAGCAGGATGCCGGCGTGCACCCGCAGGTTGTCGCCGAGCAGCCGGGGCAGCTGCGCCGAGGAGTCGACCGGCTTGCTGATCGCGTCGGCGCGGCCCGGGTTCTGCACCCCGTTCTGGACGATGATCCAGGAGAGGAAGTAGACCCCGATGTAGTTCAGCATGATCGTGTTGATCACCTCGTGCGCGCCGGTCCGCGCCTTGAGGATGCCGGGGATGAAGCCCCAGATCGCGCCACCGGCGGCACCGGCGATCAGCGCGACCAGCAGGTGCAGCACCGGCGGCAGCGGCAGCGCGAAGCCGGCGACCGCGGCGAAGATGACGCCGATGGTCGCCTGGCCCTGGGCGCCGATGTTGAACAGGCCACCCCGGAAGGCCAGCGCCACCGCCAGGCCGGTGAACACCAGCGGCGCGGTGTAGGTGAGCGTCTCGGAGATCGGGCTCAGCGCCGCCTGGAAGCCGACCGCATCAGGGTCGAAGACGGCGCCCTTGAACAGGTTCGCGTACGCCTCGCTGACCACCGTCCAGCTGGAGTTGATCGCGTCGCCCGGCCGGGCGGTGATGTAGCTGTAGGTGGCCAGCACCTCCGGGTCGGAGACGATGATCAGGATCGCGCCGACCACCATCGCCAGCACCAGCGCGAGCACCGTCACGGTGACCGTGTTGGCCGCCCAGAGGTTGTCCAGGAAGAGCCGGCCCAGGGTGGGCCGGGGCTGCTCCGTGGGCTGCTTCGGGGCGGTCATGGTGGCGTTCCGGTCGGTGCCGCCGGAGGTGGTCTGCGCCGCCTGCGCCTCGGTCGCCGGTTCCTTGTCCGGAGAGCCCGACGTCACGTTCGGGTCAGTCATGCCTCGTCCTCGTTACCAGGGCCTTCGGGGGCGGGGGCCGCGGCGCCGCCGGTCGGGGTCGCCCCGGCGGTCTCGCCGGCGGCGTCCGGGGTGATGCCGGCCATCAGCAGGCCGATCTCCTCGCGCGGGGTGTCCGGGCTGACGATGCCGATGATCCGGCCGCGGTACATGACCGCGATCCGGTCGGCCAGGCCGATCACCTCGTCCAGCTCGCTGGAGACCACCATGACGGCGGTGCCCACGTCCCGCTCGCGGATCACCTGGCTGTGGATGAACTCGATCGAGCCGACGTCCACGCCCCGGGTCGGCTGGGCGGCGATCAGCAGCTTCAGCGGCCGGGACAGCTCCCGGGCCACGATCACCTTCTGCTGGTTGCCGCCGGAGAGGGTGCCCACGGCGGCGTCGGCCGAGGAGGTACGGACGTCGAACTGCTCGATCCGCTCCTTCGCCGACTTCGCGATCGCGTCCGGCTTGAGAGCCAGGCCCTTGCCGAAGGGCGGCCGGTCGTAGATGTCCAGGACCAGGTTCTCCGCGACGGAGAACTCCTTGACCAGGCCGTCGACGCTGCGGTCCTCGGGGACGTAGCCCACGCCGGCCCGCAGCACCTTCTTAGTGGACCAGCCGTGCACCGGCTCGCCGTCCAGGGTGACCGTGCCGGCGAGCGTCGGGCGCAGGCCCATGATCGCCTCGATCAGCTCGGTCTGGCCGTTGCCCTGCACACCCGCGACGCCGAGCACCTCGCCGGCGTGCACGGTCAGGTCGACGCCGTCGACCGCGCGGATCCGCCGGTCGTCGTCGACCACCAGGCCGGAGACCTGGAGCATCGGCTTGCCGGGGGTGGCCGGCTGCTTGTCCACGGTGAGCCGGACGCTACGCCCCACCATCAGCGCGGCCAGCTCGTCCCGGCTCGCCTCCGGGGAGGCGGTGCCGACGGTCTTCCCGCGCCGGATCACGGTGATCCGGTCGGCGATGGCCTTGACCTCGCCGAGCTTGTGGGTGATGAAGACGATCGACTTGCCGGCGGCCTTCAGCGACCGCATGACCGTGAGCAGTTCCTCGGTCTCCTGCGGGGTGAGCACCGCGGTCGGCTCGTCCAGGATGAGCAGGTCGACGTCGCGGGTGAGCGCCTTGACGATCTCCACCCGCTGCTGGATGCCGACCGGCAGGTCCTCAATCACCGCGTCCGGGTCGACCCGCAGGTTGTACCGCTCGGAGACCTCGGCCACCTCGCGGCGGGCCCGCCGGCGGTCCAGGAAGCCGGCGATGCCGCCCCGGACCTGCTCGGCGCCGAGCATGATGTTCTCGGCGACCGTGAAGACCGGCACCAGCATGAAGTGCTGGTGCACCATGCCGATCCCGGCCGCGATCGCGTCGGAGGGGCCCTTGATCTTCAGCGGCTGGCCGTCGACCAGGATCTCGCCCTCGTCGGGCTGGTAGAGCCCGTAGAGCACGTTCATCAGGGTCGACTTGCCGGCGCCGTTCTCGCCGAGCAGGGCGTGGATCTCTCCAGGCTCCACCGTCAGGTCGATGTGGTCGTTGGCGACCAGATCACCGAACCGCTTGGTGATGCCGCGCAGTTCGAGTCTCAGCGCAACCTCCTGGAGTGCGAGCGATGGTGCAGCCTAGCTGCCGGTCGGCCGGCGACGGGGCCGCCGCGGGTGGAGCGGATCGGCCGCCCCGGCGCACGCGGGGTGTTCCCACGTACGCCGAGGCGGCCGATCGTCATGCCTGGTGCCCGCCGGCCTCCGCTGCCGATGATCCCATCGCGGCGGCCGGGGAGGCGGTCACTTGGTCGGCTGGGCCTTTGAGGTGACCGTGATGGTGCCGGCGGCGATGTCCGCCTTGAGCTTGTCGACCTCGGCCTTGAGCTCGGCCGGAACCTTGCTCTCGAAGTCGTGGTACGGGGCGATCGAGACGCCGTTGTTGGCCAGGTTGCCGACGAAGCCCGGCTTGGCCTGCAGCTTCTCGCCACCGGCGGCCTTGAGCACGGCCTCCTTGACGGCGTCCGGGATGTTCTTGACGACCGTGGTCAGCAGCGCGCCGCAGTTCGGGGTGCTCTCGCAGCCGTCGACGTCGACCCAGACCACCGAGTACTTGCCACCCGAGGCCTGCGCCGCGGCGGTGGTGCCGAGGCCCGAGCCGCCGGCGACCGGCATGATGATGTCCGCGCCCTGGGCGACCAGGGTGTCGGAGACCTTCTTGCCCTCGTCCTGCTTGACGAAGTCGTTGGTGAAGGAACCCTTCTGGGTCGCCTTGTCCCAGCCCAGGACCTGGACGTTCTTGCCCTTGGCCTTGTTGAAGTAGGCCACGCCGTCGACGAAACCGTCCATGAAGATGGTCACCGGCGGGATCGGCAGGCCACCGTAGGTGCCGACCTTGCCGGTCTTGCTCATCCCGGCGGCCAGGTAGCCGGCCTGGAAGGCGGCCTGGGCGGTGTCGAACTGCATCGGGTAGACGTTGTCCACGCCCGGGTTCGCGTCGACGATACCGAACTGCTGGTCCGGGTGCGCCGCGGCGGCCTTCTTGGTGGCGTCCTGCATCAGGCCACCGACGGCCAGGATGAAGTCGCACTTCTGGTTGACGAAGCCGTTGAGGTTGACCTCGTAGTCCGCCTCGGCCTTCGACTGGACGTTCTTGATGTCGATGTTGCCGTTCGCCTTCTGGGCCTCCTGGAGACCCTTCCAGGCGGAGGTGTTGAACGACTTGTCGTCGATGCCGCCGACGTCGGTCACCATGCAGGCGCTGTACTTCTTGGCGCCGTTGCCGGCGTTGTTGTCGTCCTTGGGGGCCTCACCACACGCGGCGGCGCCCAGCACGAGCCCACCCGCCGCGATCGCGGAGGCGATCCGCATCCCACGCACAGAGCGCAAGACGTCTCCTTCCCATTGCACACCGCGCCTCGTGCGGTGGCAGCCCTTGAACCGACCAGCGCTGTGCTGCCGGCATCCCACGTTACGGACGGGAGCGTACGCCCGCGCCCACCCACCGGCCGCCAATCGTGCACGACTGTTGAACGCCTGTTATCCCGGCGTAACCCTGGCGTGGGGCAGATCACTCAGAGTGCTGGTACGTGACCCGTTCGCTGTCCCGAAAGTCCCTTTCCCCGGGTCCGCGAGCGGGTCCGGTCGGCTACCGCCAGAACACCGCGACAGCGGCGTTGAGCAGCGTCAACCCGACGATAGCGAGGAAGTGGCCGCGAGCGACCTGATCCCGCTTCCGGGAGAAGAAGACCATGACGAAGATCAGCAGAGCCAGCACCAACTTGGTAACAAGCTTCGCGGGTGCCGGTTCGTCGCCGTCGCGCAGCGGGGCGGAGAGCCCGATGCCGGTCAGCAGACCGATCACCGACCCCCAGAGCATGGCCGAGTTGATCCGCAGCCGGCCGCTGGCGTACTGGGCGATCGCGCCGCCGAGCAGCAGCGCGAACCCGATCAAATGGACGTAGAGAAGTACCAGCCGAAGAGCTTCCACGCCGGCCATCCTCCCCCATCAACGACAGTTTGTAGTAGCCGCCCCGCCGGGCTGAGCTCATACCGTGATCTCTGCGGCGGTCCGGGGCGGAGTGCTCGGCGGGATCGCCGGGCCGTACTCCGGGAAGCCGCGCCGGCCGAGCAGTACCAGGCCGATCCCGAGCACCGCGTAGCCGGCCAGCACGGCGACCGAGCGGCCCGCGCCCGCACCGTCGAAGAAGGCGGCCGAGCGCAGCAGCGTTCCGCCGGCCCCGACCGGCAGGAACTGCCCGACGGTGCCCCACGGCTGCGGCAGCAGCTCCGGTGCGGCGCTGACCGCGGAGAGCGGGTTGCCGACCAGGAAGACCAGCAGCGCGCCGAGGCCGAGCCCCGGGCCGCCGAGCAGCGCGCCCAGCCCGGCGACGGCACCGGCGGCGGCGAGCGCGAAGAGCCCGATCGCCGCGGCCTCGACCGCCGGGTCGCCCCCGATCACCCCGAGCCAGCCGTGCAGCACGGCGGTGCCGACCAGCGCGGCGAGCAGGGCGTAGCCGAGAGCCCGACCAGCCGGGCGCGCCGGCCGGCGACCAGGACGGTGAGCAGGACGCCGACGAGCATGCTGGTCAGCGCCAACGGCAGGAAACCGGCGGCGAAGCCGGCCCCGCGCGGGT
>NZ_JAEVHN010000239.1:0-8588 GCF_016803375.1 Micromonospora sp. 4G55 | reverse complement strand
CGAGCAGCCGGTCCGCGAACGACTGCCCGAAGCCGACCAGCCCGAGCAGTGCGGCCGGGACCGCGAGCAGCAGCACCGGCCAGCGCATCGCGGCCGGCGGGTCGTGCGGGCGCAGCAGCGGCATCCGGGGCGCGCCGAGGAACGTGCGCAGCAGCAGCCGGGTGGCGTACCAGGCGGTGATCACGACGCCGAGCAGCCCGGCCAGCCAGACCAGCCAGCCGACCCAGGCCGGCGCGGGGCCGGTGCCGTCCAGCGCGGCGGCCTCGGCGACGGCGAGCACGCCGTCCTTGCTCCAGAACCCGGACAGCGGCGGCACCCCGGCCAGCGCGCCGAGCCCGATCAGGGTGCACCAGAAGGTCACCGGCATGTCCCGGCGCAGGCCGCCCATCCGGGACATCAGCGTGCTGCCGACGGCGTGGATCACCGCACCGGCGGCCAGGAAGAGCAGCGCCTTGAAGGCGGCGTGGGTGAGCAGGTGGAACAGCGCGGCGGCCGGCGCGCCGACGGCGAGCGCCCCGGTCATGTAGCCGATCTGGGAGACCGTCGACCAGGCGAGCACCCGCTTGAGGTCGTCCTGCGCGGTGGCCGCGAGGGCACCGAGCAGCAGGGTGATCGAGGCCATCACCCCGAGCACGGCCAGCGCGGTCGGGGTGGCCTCGAAGAGGGGGTAGAGCCGGGCCACCGCGTACACGCCGGCGGCGACCATGGTGGCCGCGTGGATCAGCGCGGAGATCGGGGTCGGGCCGGCCATCGCGTCCGGCAGCCAGGTGTGCAGCGGGAACTGCGCGCTCTTGCCGGCCACCCCGGCCAGCAGCAGCAGGCAGGCGGCGGTGAGGGTGCTGGTCGCGTGGTCGTGGGCGAGCACGTCGGCGATCCGGAAGCTGCCCGCCGAGACGCCCAGCAGCGCGATGCCGAGCAGGAAGCCGACGTCGCCCACCCGGGTGACCAGGAACGCCTTCATCGCGGCGGCCGGCGCCTCGGGCAGCCGCCGGTCGTGGGCGATCAGCAGGTAGGAGCAGAGACCCATCACCTCCCAGCCGACCAGCAGCATGACCAGGTCGCCGGCGACCACCACCAGCAGCATCGCGGCGGTGAAGAGGCTGATCTGGGCCGCGTACGGCGGGTAGCGGTGGTCGACCTCGACGTCGTCGTGCGGGCCCCGCTTCAGGTAGGCGGTGGAGTAGACCTGCACGGCCAGCGCGACCGCCGCGACCGCCACCGCGACCAGGGCGGCGGTGCCGTCCAGCCGCACCCCGAGGGTGACTCGCAGCCCGCCCAGGTCGATCCAGGTGGCGGAGGTCTCCACCGGGTCGCCGACCCGGGCCAGCAGGACCAGCGCGATCAGCAGCGCCCCGGCCGCGCCGGCCACCCCGAGGCCGATCGCGACCCGCCGGGCCCGGTCCTCCCCGGTGTCGCGCCCCGCGGCGACGGTGGCAGCAGCAGCCCGATCAGGCCGGCCACCAGGGGTACGGCCGGCAGCGCGGCCCCGAGCAGCCCGGTCACCGGTCCCCCTCCGGCCGGTCGGCGGGCCCGCCCGACGACCGCTCGACCCCGGCTGCTCGACGAGCGGCTCGGCCGGCACGAGCGCCGGAGCCTCGGTCAGCGGCACCTCGTCCACGGCGACGCTGGCCCGCAGCCGGTAGAGCTGGAGCACGATGGCCAGGCCCACGCCGATCTCGGCGGCGGCCAGCACGATCACGAAGAGCGCGAAGACCTGCCCACCGTGCGGCAGGGCGGCCTTCGCCGTGGTGTCGGCGGTGACCAGGATCAGGTTGACGGCGTTGAGCATCAGCTCGACCGCCATCAGCACCAGTACCGCGTTGCGCCGACGCAGCACGCCGTAGACGCCGAGACCGAACAGCAGCGCGGCGGTGACGTACGGGATGACGGGTCTCACCGGCGGCCACCCTCGTCGTCGACGGCGGTCGTGTCGGAGCGGCGGCCGATGTCGGGGCGAGAAAGGACGATCGCGCCGACCAGGGCGGCGAGCAGCAGCACCGAGAGCACCTCGAACGGCAGCACCCAGGAGCGGAAGACCTGCTCACCCAGGCGCTCGGCGGTGCCCGCCGCCGGCAGCTCGACCCTGGACCAGCGAAACGCGTCGACCAGCAGCACGGCCAGCCCCAGCCCGCTGCCCGCACCGATCAGCGCGGCCGGCCAGCCGGGACGGTCCAGGTCGTCGGAGGCGCCGATCGGGGCGCGGGTCAGCATCACCGCGAACAGCAGCAGCACCACCACCGCGCCCACGTAGATCAGCACCTGCACCCAGGCCACCAGCTCGGCGGTGAGCACCAGGTAGTCACCGGCCAGCGCGCCGAGGCAGAGCACCAGGTAGAGGCCGGCCCGCACCAGGTGCTTCGTGCCCACCACGAGCACGCCCGCCCCGACCGCCACCGCGCCGAGGGCGAGCAGCAGCACGTCCGCACCGGTCATCAGGGCGTACCCCCCGTCGGCGGCGGGGCCGGGCTCGGGGCGTACCACGGTGGGGCGGGCGGCGGAGCTGGTCGGGGCCGCGGCCTTGCGCGCGGCGGTGGCCTCCTCCTTGGCCGGCTCGCCGTTGTGGTCGTGCGCGGGCGGCGGCGGGACCGTCCCCATCCACTGGCCGAGGTGGTCCTTGTCGTGCAGCAGGTCCTTGATGTCGTACTCGGCGTACTCGAACTCCGGCGACCAGTAGAGCGCGTCGAACGGGCAGACCTCGACACAGATCCCGCAGTACATGCAGAGCGAGAAGTCGATGTCGAACTTGTCGAGCACGTTGCGCTGGCGGGGGCGGGCGGCCCCGGCCACCACCACCTCCTCCTTGTGGGAGTCGATGTAGATGCACCAGTCGGGGCACTCCCGGGCGCAGAGCATGCAGACCGTGCAGTTCTCCGCCAGCAGCGCGATCACACCCCGGGAGCGGGGCGGCAGCTCGGGGGCGACGTCCGGGTACTGCTGCGTGGTGGACCGGCTGGTCATCGTCTTCAGCGTGACCGCCAGCCCCTTCACCAGCCCTTCGCCGGGAATACCGCTGCGCTCGCTCATGACGCTCATCCTGCCCTGTGCCCCCGGCGCGCGCGACCACCACCCGGCGGTGACTGGTTCCCGGGGCTCCGCGCGGGCCGTCACCGACGTTGTTGATCATCTATGCTGCTCCGGCCGACGTACGAGGGAGCCACGGCCGGATGAAGAAGACCACGACCCGGGTGACGGCGGCACTCGCCGTCCTCGCCATGGTGCTGTTCGGAGCGACGGCCGCCCAGGCCGAGCCCGGTGCCACGATCACCGGAACGGTGACCGACCGGGCGACCGGTGCGCCCCTCGCCGGCGCCTGCGTCTCGCTGATGTCGTCGGCGGAACTGGCGCTGGCGACGCGCTGCACCGACACCACCGGCACCTACACCTTCACCGGGGTCACCGGGCAGTCCTTCTGGGGAGTGCACATCCGGGCCCGGGCGACCGGCCGGCCCGACGTCTGGTGGCCCAGCGCCCCGGACTACTACAACGGCGAGCGGCTCCACGTGGAGCCCGGTACCACCGGCCGGGCCGACCTCAGCATGATCACCGAGGTGGGCGGCTTCCACGGCCGGATCACCCACCCGGACGGCAGCCCGGCGTACGCCAGTGAGGTGACCGCGGTCGCCGTCGACGGCGACTGGCGGGCCCGGGCCCTGACCGACAACGAGGGCCGGTACCGACTGGCCGGCCTGCCGGTCGGCGCGTACCGGCTCGGCGTGGGGCCGGAGGGCTGGGTCCCGCAGCAGTGGGTGCCGGGCAAGGTGAGCCAGGGCGACGGCACCGTCTTCACGGTCGCCGCCGGCGGCAGCACCTCGGTCGACGAGCGGTACCTCTCCGTCGCGCCGCCGACGAGCATCGGCAACGGCACGATCGCCGGTCTGGTCACCGCGCGGGCCACCGGGGAGCCGGTCGCGGGCGCCTGCGTGACCGCCGTCAACGCCGACCTCGGCGGCGAGGTCGGCCGAGCCTGCACCGACGCGAGCGGCCGTTACCGGATCGAACGCCTGTGGTACCAGTACCGCTACCGGCTGCGGGTCCAGGCCGAGGGCTTCCCGGAGCAGTGGGCCGAGGACGCCAACGACTTCGACAACGCAACCCTCTACCCGGTCTCGGGCGAGGAGGTCACCACCGTCGACGTGGCGCTGCGGGTCGGTGGCGGCACGATCCGCGGCCGGGTCACGCCGGAGGAGGGCGGCACCATGCCCTGGTCGCTGTCCGTGGTGGCCAGGGCGGTCGACGACTCGTGGCGGGGCGGCGTGATCGCCGTCGACGGCGAGTACCGGCTCGACCGGGTGCCGCCCGGTGACTACCGGGTCTACTTCTACGCCGCCGGCCGGACCCGCCAGTTCCACCCGGGCGTCGCCACCGCGGAGGAGGCGGCCATCGTCGGTGTCACCGAGGGCGGGACCACCGTCGTCGACGAGCGGCTCGTGCCCGCCGGCTCGGTCGAGATCGACCTGGTGGACAAGAGCACCCGCGCCCCGGTCAGCGGCTGCGTCGAGCTGGTCGAGTCGGTCGAGAAGGCCTGCACCCCGAGCGGCTCCAACCGGGTCACCTTCCCGGTGGTCTGGGCCACCACCCAACGGGCGGAGACCGCGCGGGTGACGCCGGGCCCGGGCTACTGGCAGCGCTCGGTCGGCAACATCCAGGTGACGTCGGGCAAGGCCACCCGGCTCACCCTGGAGATGGAACCGGCGGCCACGGTGAAAACCAGCGTGGTCGACGCGCGGGCAACAAGGTCGCCGGGGTCTGCGTCAAGCCGGTCTCCGGCCACCCGGTCCCGACCATCCCGCTCCGCCAGGAGGACCAGAACCGACGGTACTGCTCGGACGCCTCGGGCGCGGTGACCCTCGGCCCGCTGCCCGCCGGCCCGACGCAGCTCTTCGTGCAGTCGACCAAGCCGTGGGGCGCCCAGTGGTACGCCACCACCGGCGGCACCGGCGACCGGCGCACCGCCACCACCCTGAACCTCGTCGCCGGCACGGTGACCAGCACCGCACCGATCCGCCTCGACCGGGCCGGCTCGATCACCGGAACCGTCAACGGAGCGGACGGCAAGTTCGTCGAGGGCTGCGTGCAGGCCGGCGCCGACCAGCCCGACCTGCCCGGCGGCGCGGCCGAGGGGTGCACGGTGTTCACCAACCCGTACGAGGGTCGGTTCACCCTCAGCGGGCTCGGCCCGTACCGGTGGCCGTTGCAGTACACCGGGCAGTGGATCGGCGACGACAATCCCTTCGCGCTGGCCTGGTCCGGCAACGCCACCAACCGCTACCTCGCCACCCCGGTGCAGGTGAAGGCGGACGCGACCGTGACCGCCCCGCCGGTCACCCTGCGCTACGACGGCAGCATCCGGCAGTTCGACGTGGGCGCCGGCGCGGGCACGTACTGGTCGGTCGAGGCGTACCACCCGAGCACCGGAGACCTGGTAGCGGTCTACCGCCGGCCGTACGACCAGGCGATGGTCGCCTGCCGGCCGGTCCGCTGCTGTTGCGCTATGTCCCGGGCAGCGGCAAGCCGTGCTGGTACGTGGCCGGCGGCGCGACCGGGGGCGCGGGGAGCACTCCCCGGCCGACCGTGGTGACCCTCGCCGCCCAGCAGGTCATCGACAGCATCCGCCTGGTGCCGGGCAGCACGTGCCTGGCCGTCCCGGTCGCGACCCGGGAAGGCCCGTCGAAGCCGGGCTGAGCCCCGGCGCGTCCGCGGCCGTGCCGGCGTCCCCCGCGAAGGGCACCGGTGCGGGCCGCGGCCGTAGCGCCCCGGACCCCGGACCGACCGCGGGCCGGGCCGACCGCCCCGAACGGACCAGGGCGGCCTCGGCGCCGGAGGCGGATGCCGGGACGAGCGTGATACCTCTGGGTCATCAATATGCCTCTGAGGTATTACGCTCATCCGCGCTCAAGCCTGCAGCGAGGTGACCCTGAGTGACAGAGCCGGGGAGCGGAGGCCGTGCCGGATCAGGCCGGCGGCAGCATCTCCACGCCGAGCTGCTGGAGGATCTGGAACAGCTCGTTGACGCTCCACACGTCGACGATCCGCCCCTGGGCGTCGAAGCGCAGGAACGTCGCCCCCGAGTAGCTGACCACCTGCCCGGTCGGCGGCACCGGGCCGAACTGCCGGCCTGGGTGCCGGCCGCCCGCCAGCGCACCGCCGCCCGGTCGCCGGCGGCCACCACGTCCACGATCTTGTAGCGCAGGTCAGGGAAGGCCGCCCGGCGGTCCCGGTGCCAGGCCAGCGTCGCCTCCGGCCCGGCCCCGCCGAGCCCCGGGCACTCCGCCCCGATCAGCTCGTACGCGGACTCCTCGCGCCCGCCATTCCACACGTCGGCGACGAACCGCCGCGCCAGCGCCTCCCGATCGATCACCCGGGCAGCCTAGCCGGGCCGCGGGCGGGCGAAGAGCGGCCGTGGGACCGCGAAGTCACCGGGCCGGGACGCGGGAGATCGGCAAAGATGGGACGGGACACGACGAACGAACTCCAGGGGGCCACGTGGGCGAGGCGGCAGGCGGGACGACCGGCGGCAAGTACGTCGAGCCGGGCGGTGAGTTCACCCGCGACCAGCGCTACATCGCCACCCGGATCACCGCCGACGGGCGGGACGGCTACCCGGTCGAGCCGGGGCGGTACCGGCTCGCGGTCAGCCGCGCCTGCCCCTGGGCGAACCGGCTGATCATCGTGCGGCGGCTGCTCGGGCTGGAGGACGCCATCTCGATGGCGGTGGCCGGGCCGACCCACGACGCCCGGAGCTGGACGTTCGACCTGGACCCGGGCGGGCGGGACCCGGTGCTCGGCATCGAGCGCCTCCAGGAGGCGTACTTCGCCCGCTTCCCCGGCTACGAGCGGGGCATCACCGTGCCGGCGATCGTGGACGTGCAGACCGGGCAGGTGGTCACCAACAACTTCGGGCAGATGAGCCTGGACCTGTCCACCGAGTGGACGGCGTACCACCGCGAGGGCGCGCCGCAGCTCTACCCGGAACGGCTGCGCGACGAGATCGACGAGGTGAGCGCGGTGCTGTTCCGGGACGTCAACAACGGCGTCTACCGGTGCGGCTTCGCCGGCAGCCAGGAGGCGTACGAGAAGGCGTACCACCAGCTCTTCGACCGGCTGGACTGGTTGACCGAGCGGCTGGCGGGCCAGCGCTACCTGGTCGGCGACACGATCACCGAGGCGGACATCCGGCTCTTCACCACCCTGACCCGCTTCGACCCGGTCTACCACGGCCACTTCAAGTGCAACCGCAGCAAGCTGACCGAGATGCCGGTGCTGTGGGCGTACGCGCGGGACCTGTTCCAGACCCCCGGCTTCGGCGACACGGTCGACTTCGACCACATCAAGCGGCACTACTACGAGGTGCACAAGGACATCAACCCGACCGGCGTGGTGCCGCTCGGCCCCGACCTGTCCAACTGGCTCACCCCGCACGGCCGGGAGGAACTCGGCGGACGGCCCTTCGGCGACGGCACCCCACCGCCGCCCCCGCCGGCCGGCGAGCGGGTCGACCCCGCCCACACCCCGCTGCGCTGAGCGCGGGCCGCTACAGCGCGACGCGAACGGCGGCGGTGAGGACCAGCTGGGCCAGGGAGAGCGGCACCAGCACCAGCCAGCAGAGGCGTTGCAGCTGGTCCTCCCGCAGCCGCGGGTACGAGACCCGGAGCCAGATGATCACGAAGGAGACCGCGAAGACCTTGAGCAGCGTCCACAGCCAGCCGAGCTGACCGTCGGCGAACGGGCCCTGCCAGCCGCCGAGGAAGAGCACGGTGGTCAGCGCGGCGATCACCACGATGCCGACGTACTCGGCGAGCAGGAAGAACGCGAAGCGCAGGCCGGTGTACTCGGTCATGTAGCCGAAGACCAGCTCGGAGTCGGCGATCGGCATGTCGAACGGGGGCCGCCGGATCTCGGCCAGCCCGGCGACGAAGAAGACGAACATCGCGGGCGCCTGCCAGAGCAGCCACCAGGGCTGCCACGCCTCGACGATGCCGGAGAGGCTGAGCGTGCCCGCCGCCATCGCCACCGAGGCGGCGGAGAGCACCAGCGGCAGCTCGTAGCCGAGCAGCTGGGCCGCCCCGCGCAGGCCGCCGAGCAGGCTGTACTTGTTGGCCGAGGCCCAGGCCGACATCAGCACCGCGACCACGCCCACGCCGACCACGGCGAGGACGAAGAAGAGGCCGATGTCCAGCGGCTGCCCGACCAGGTCGTCCGGGCCGAGCGGAATGACCAGCAGGACCAGCAGGTAGGGCACCAGGGCCACCACCGGGGCGAGCCGGAACACCGCCCGGTCCGCCTCGCGCGGGGTGACGTCCTCCTTCTGCACGAACTTCACCCCGTCGGCGACCAGCTGCGCCCAGCCGTGGAAGCCGCCCGCGTACATCGGGCCGAGCCGGCCCTGCATGTGCGCCATCACCTTGTGTTCGGCCTGGCCGACCACCAGCGGCAGGGTGAGGAAGGCGACCAGCACGCCACCGACCCGGATCACCAGCTCCAACCAGGTGGGCATCAGGCCGTACCTTCCTCGTCGCGCGACGCCGGGCCGTCGCCGGTCGCGGGCTCTCCGGCCGCCGCCGGGCCGTCGCCGGTCGCCCCGGCCTCCG
>NZ_JAEVHN010000238.1:0-8593 GCF_016803375.1 Micromonospora sp. 4G55 | reverse complement strand
CCGGTGGGCTCACCGAGGCCGCCGAGCGGCTGCGCCGGCTCATCGACGACGGGGTGCGCAGCGGCGACGTCCGCGCCGACGTCGGCACCGACCTGCGCAACGTGCTGGCCAACCTGACCCGGGCGGCCGCCGACGGGCGGTCCGACCTGGCCGAGCCGGTGGCGCTGCTGCGCGACAAGGTCACCCACCGCGTCGACGAGGGTGGCATCACCCCGGCGTACGCACGCCGGCTCGACGCGGCCATCGTGGACCTCGGTACCAGCCGGGTCTGACCTCCGGCCGGGGCTGCGCCGGTCCGCCGGTTCGTGGGTCAGCGGGTGGCGACCGGCGTCGGCTCCCGGGCCGGCGCGGCGGCGCCGAGGGCGAGCCGCCGGTACACCGCCTCGTAGCCTTCCGCCATCCCGTCGGTGGAGAAGCTCCGGGCCACGTGCGCGACGGAGGCCGCCGGGTCCAGCCGGTCCGCCGCGCGCAACGCCGCCGGCAACTCCTCGGCGTGGTCCCGGATCAGCCCGGTGACCCCGTCCACCACCAGCTCCGGCACGGCGCCGCGCCGCAGCGCCACGACCGGCGTGCCGGTCGCCATCGCTTCCACCATCACCATGCCGAACGGCTCGTCCCACTGGATCGGCATGATCAGACAGCGCGCGTCCACCATCAGCCGGATGGTCGCCTCCCGGTCGGCGTTGAACACCACGGTGACGTCCTCGTCCAGCAGCGGCTCGACGACCTCGGCGAAGTAGCGCCGCTCGGCGGGCTCGTTGCACTTGCCGGCCAGGGTCAGCGGCAGGCCCGCCGCCCGGCAGGCGCGGATCGCGAGGTCCGGGCCCTTGTCCGGGCTGAACCGGGCCAGCCACAGCACCGGGCCCCGGCCGGGGTCCTGCTTGTGCGGGAACTCCCGCACGTCCATCGCGTTGTGCACGGTCCCCACCCAGGGCAGACCCGGGTTCAGCCGGCGCTGCGTGTGCGAGATGGCCACCAACCCCACGCCCCGGTCGACGTCGCTGAGCACGGTGCCGTACTCCCCGACGGGGTTGCCGTGCACGGTGGCCACGGTGGGCACCGCCCGCCGGCCGGCGACCAGCGGACCGATCGTGGTGTGGTCGTGGATCACGTCGAAGTCGGCCGCGGAGACCAGGTGCTTCACCCGGGCCAGGTGGGCCAGCTCCGGCAGCGCCTCGCCCAGCCGGGCGTACTGGAGGTCCTCGACGGTGGAGACGAAGTCGGCGGCGGTGCCGTGGTGCCGGCCCGCGCCGAACAGGGTCACCGCGTGGCCGCGCTCGACCAGCCGGTCCACCAGCCCGTGCACCACCTGTTCCAGCCCGCCGTAGCCGGGCGGCGGCACCGAGAGCCACGGCGGGACCACCATCGCGATCCGCAGCGGCCCTTCCGGCGGGCTCCCCGACGGACGGTGGGTCACGGCCACAGGTCCTCCCCGTTGCTTCCCGGTGAGCGGGATCGGCGGCGATTTCCCCACCCCGGCTGCGCTAAACGGACATTCGTCGGACGCGGCGGGCGGCTCACCCGGTGACGACGAGACGGTCGTCGACGGCCCGTACGCCCGGTGCCGACCAGGCGACCCGCTCCGCCTCGTCCCGCTCCCACCAGGAGCGGACGGTGCCGCCCAGGACGACGGTGTCGCCGGCCAGCTCGACGGTGATCGCCTCGGTGCCGGTCCGGCGGCGCAACGCCCGGCGCAGGTCCAGGGCGGTCTGCTCGGCGCTGGGCGGGGCCGGCGGCACCACCTCGACCAGGTTGGTCACCCCGCGTACGCCCCGCAGCCGGCGCAGCTCCTGCTCGGCGGTACGCCGCTGGTAGCCGAACTCCACCTCGCCGCGCAGCATCAGCCAGCCGTCGGCGACCGTCACGTCCAGCCGCTCGGCGGGCACGAAGCTGTCCCACTCCAGCGCCCGTACGGCGGCGAGGGCGAGTTCGCCGTCGTCCTGACCGTCCAGGCCGGGCAGGCGTACCTCGATGTCGTCGGCGACCGCCCGCACGCCTCGTACCCGGTGCGCGCAGCGCTGCGCCGCCCACTTGCGGGCGTAGCTGTCCACCCGGCCGGTCAGGGTGACCACGCCGTCGGCGACGCTCACCCCGATCTCGTGCGGCTGGGCCTGCGGGTCCCAGGCCAGTTCGTCGAGCACGTCGCGCTGGATGTCCGGATCGGTGCGGGTGGCCGCTGCCGTCGTCATGGCGTCCCCTCCCGTGCGGTCGGCTCCTGGCGAGGATGCCGGCTCCTCGGGTGAGGCCGTTCACCCTGGTGGGGTGAACCGGCACCGGACCGGCGTCGGCGGCCACGGGGTGCGAAAAAAGCGGCGGGTGACGGAGCCAACCCCCTTGGCTCCGCCACCCGCCGCCCCGGAGGAGGCAGGTCTGGTGTTATGACGTCTCGGCGAGCGTCACGGTTGCCTTCGCCTCGGCACCATTTCGCTTGTAGGTCACCTCGACCCGGTCGCCGACCTTGCCGGCCTGCACGGCGCCGACCAGGTCGTTGGAGTCGTTGACCACCTTGTCGCCGAACCGGGTGATCACGTCGCCCCGCTGGATGCCGGCCTTCTCGGCGGCGCTGCCCGGCACGACCGCGGCGACCAGCGCCCCGCCGTCCTCGGCGGCGTTGACGCTCACCCCGAGGGACGGGTGGCTGACCTTCTCGCCGCGCTGGAGCTTCTCGGCGACGTCCTTGGCCTTGTTGCTGGGGATCGCGAAGCCGACCCCGATGTTGCCGCTGCTGCCCTGGCCGGCGGTGGCGATCGCGGTGTTGATGCCGATCACCTCGCCCCGGGTGTTGACCAGCGCGCCGCCGGAGTTGCCGGGGTTGATCGGCGCGTCGGTCTGGAGCAGCCCGGAGATCGAGCTGGCGCCCTGCTGCGGGTTCTGCTGCTGCCCGTTCTCGCCGGCCTGGATGGTCCGGTCCCGGGCGCTGAGGATGCCGGCGGTGACCGACCCCTGCAGGCCCAGCGGGCTGCCCAGGGCGAGCACCTGGTCGCCGACCTGCATCCCGTCGCTGTCGCCGAACTTCGCGGCCTTCAGGTCGCTGACGCCGCTGGCCTTGACGACGGCGAGGTCGGTCTTCGGGTCGGTGCCGACGATCTTGGCCTGGGCGGTCTTGCCGTCGGCGAAGACCACCCGGACCGTGTCGCCGGAGGCGGAGGCGACCACGTGGTTGTTGGTCAACACGAAGCCGTCCGCGCTCAGGATCACGCCGGAGCCTTCGCCGTTGTCCGTGAGGATGGAGACCACGCTGTCCTGCACGGCGGCGGCGATCTTCGGCAGGTCGGCGCTGTTGATCACTGGCGCGGCCGAGTAGGTGCGGGTGATGCCGCCGGAGTCGTCGACCGCGAGAGCGAGCGCGCCCCCGGCCACGCCGGAGCCGAGCATCAGGGCGAAGACCGCCACGCCGGCGCCGACGAACTTGGCCACCTTCGAGGGGGCGCGGGCCGGCGGCCCAGGGCGGCACCGGCTGCGCCGTGCTGCGGCGGGACCGGCCCACCAGGCCCCTGCGCACCCGGGTAGCCCGCCGTCCAGCCGGACTGCTGCCCGGGCTGCCCCGGCTGGTAGCCGACGGCCGGGTACTGACCGGCGGACGGGTACGCTGGTAGCCGGGGCGGTAGGCCTGGTCGCCACCGTGCGCCCCGCCCGGGTACGGCGCGGCGGGGGCCTGGCCCGCCTGCGGATACCCGGTCGACGGGTACCCGGCACCGGAGACCTGGCCGGCGTACGGCGCGGCGGAGGTCTGCCCGGCGCCCGGGTACGGGGCGGCGGAGGTCTGGCCGGCGTACGGGGCGGCCGAGGTCTCGGCGTCCGGCGTGGCGGCGGCGCTCGGCTGGGTGCCGGCCGGCTCCCCCGCGGTGCCGGCGGCGTCGCCCGGGGCGACCGGGCGGGGTTCGGTGGAGTCGGACTGCCCGCGCTCGACGCGGGACAGCTCGGCGGTGGGGTGCGACGGCTCCGCGTCGGGGGCGGCCGGTCGCCGCTGCGGGTCGGTCTCGAACTCGGTCATGGCTCCACTTTCTCCCGTCGCACTGGCACCAGCCTGGAACCCGCCTGAATGTTTTCTGAAAGTCACTCGGTCTCGCCGTCGGTGTCCGGCAGCAGCGGCAGCCGGACCCGGAAGGTCGCCCCGCCGCCCGGGGTCTCGGCGACCTGCACGGTGCCGTGGTGGGCGGTGACCAGGGCGGCGACGATGGCCAGCCCCAGCCCGGTGCTGGTGATCCCGCTCGCCCGGCGGGTCCGGGCCGCGTCGGCGCGGTAGAAGCGCTCGAACACCCGCTCGGCCTGCTCCGGGGTGAGGCCCGGGCCGGTGTCGGCCACCTCGACCACGGCCAGGTTCCCCGGCTCGGTGCGCAGGCGCAGCGTGACCGACGCCTCGGGCGGGGTGTGGGTGAGCGCGTTGGTCATCAGGTTGCCGATGACCTGCCGCAACCGGGCGTCGTCGCCGTGCACCACCAGCGGGCCCGAGCCGGGCTCGATCTCCAGCTCGATCCGCCGGTCGGGGGCGACCACCCGCGCGGCCTGCACGGCGTCGGAGGCGAGCACCGGCAGCTCGACCGGGGCCAGCGAGAGCGGCCGTTCCCGGTCCAACCGGGCCAGCAGCAGCAGGTCCTCCACCAGCAGCCCCATCCGGGCCGCCTCGTCCTCGATGCGACGCAGCAGGTCGGCGGTCTGCTCGGGCGCGCGGGCCGCGCCCTGCCGGTACAGCTCGGCGAAGCCCCGGATGGTGGTCAGCGGGGTACGCAGCTCGTGCGAGGCATCCGCGACGAACTGCCGCATCCGCTCCTCCGAGCGGCGGGCCCGCGCCTCGGAGGTCTGCGCGGCGTGTGCCGCGTCCCGGGCGCCGGCCTCGGCCGAGCGGGCGGCGGTCTCCGACGCCGCCCGAGCGGTGAAGGCGGCCTCGATCTGGGCCAGCATCGCGTTCAGCGCGCGGGAGAGCCGGCCCAGCTCGGAGGTCGCGCACTCCTGCCCCTCCTCCGGGTCGGGCACCCGTCTGGTGAGGTCGCCCCCGGCGATCGCGGCGGCGGTGCGCTCGATCTCCACCAGCGGCTTGAGGCTGGTCCGGACGATCGCCGCGCCGATCGAGGCGAGCAGGATCAGCACCGCCCCGCCGACCAGGAGGTCTATCCAGACCAGCCGCTTGACGGCCAGGTCGACGTCGGTCAGGTGCTGGCCGACCGCCAGCACGCTGCCGTCCGGCAGCTCGCGGTAGAGCATCCGCCAGCGGTCGTGGCCGTCCTGGGCCCGGACGGTGAAGGGCTCACCCTCCTCGGCCCGGAAGCCGGCCACGTCGGCCGGAACCGGCGGCAGGTCGTCGCGCTCCAGGACCGGGTCGTACCCGATGATCTCGCCGCCGTCGGCGTTGGCCACGGCGACGACGTAGTCGGTGGGCAGCGACGCGCGCACCCGACCGGACTGCAGGTCGGGCAGGACCCGGCCGACCTGGACGCTGGCCGCCTGGAGCTCGGCGTCCACCTGGCCGACCAGGTAGTTGCGGAGGAAGTACGTGGTCAGCGAGCTGATCACGACCAGCGCGGCGGCGACCAGCGCCAGCACCGACGCGACCAGCTTGATCCGCAACGGGACGCTGCGAAGTCGACCCTTCGCGTCGTGCAGGACGCTCATCGGTGCACCGTGGTTCGCGGCTGCGGGGCTCGCAGAACCGGCTCACTCCTCGCGCTCACGCTGCCGGCTTGCGCAGCACGTAGCCCACCCCGCGCAGGGTGTGGATCAGCCGGGGCTCGGTGTTGTCCACCTTGCGACGCAGGTACGAGATGTAGGACTCGACGATGTTGTCGTCGCCCCGGAAGTCGTAGTTCCAGACGTGGTCCAGGATCTGCGCCTTGCTGAGCACCCGGTTGGCGTTGAGCATCAGGTAGCGCAGCAGCTTGAACTCGGTCGGCGAGAGCTGCACCCGCTGGCCGGCCCGGTGCACCTCGTGGGTCTCCTCGTCCAGCTCCAGGTCGGCGAAGGTGAGCCGGGAGGGGGCGTGCTCGCCGGTGGCCGTACGCCGCAGCACCGCGCGGATCCGGGCGGTCAGCTCCTCCAGGCTGAACGGCTTGGTGACGTAGTCGTCGCCGCCCAGGGTGAGCCCACGGATCTTGTCGTCGGTGGCGTCCCGCGCTGTCAGGAACACCACCGGGGTACGGGTGCCGCCCTCGCGGAGCATCCGAATGACCTCGAAGCCGTCCAGGTCGGGCAGCATCACGTCGAGGACCACGAGGTCGGGACGGTGGTCCTTCGCGGTGCTCAACGCCGCGCTGCCGCTGGTGGCGGTAGCCACGTCGAAGCCGGCGAAGCGCAGGCTGGCGGAGAGCAGTTCGAGGATGTTGGGATCGTCCTCGACGACGAGCAGTCGCGCCTCGGTCTGGGTAGCGGCCATGCCCGCCATCATCCGTGACGCGGCTGCGCCGGCGCTGGACGCTTCCTGAAAAGACCCTGTGAGCCGCGTCAGCGCAGCAGCCGGCGCAGCCCGTCGAGCGCGCCGTCGAGGACCCGGATCGCCGTACGCAACTGGTTGTCGGAGAGCCGGTGCGCCCGGACCAGCCCGCCGACCTCCATGGTGAAGGCGGCCAGCCGCTGGTCGAACTCGGTCAGCAGCGGTGAGGCGGCGGGGGCGGGAGCCGGCGGCGGCACCGGCCGGTCCCAGCGGGCCTGCCGGGTCTGCCGGGCCGCCTCGCGCAGCTCGCGCTTGAGGTCCCGGACCGAGCCGCGAACCTCGGTCTGGATCTCCCCGGCGAGGGCGGAGAGGTCCTGCACCGAGGCGGTGATGTCGGACTCCAGGGTGGCCAGCTCACCGGCACGCTGCCGCAGTTCCGCCCGGCCGGCCTCGGTGATCTCGTAGACCTTGCGGCCGCCGGCCGCGGTGTGGGTGACCAGCCCCTCCACCTCCAGCCGTTGCAGGCGGGGATAGATGGTGCCGGCGCTCGGGGCGTACAGGCCGAGGAAGCGGTCCTCCAGCAGCCGGATCAGCTCGTAGCCGTGCTTGGGGCCGTCGTCGAGCAGCTTGAGCAGGTAGAGCCGGAGCCGCCCGTGACTGAACACGGCGGTCACGGCAGCTCCTCCTGGTCGTCGTCCACTTCACGGGCGAGCAGCGCGATGCTGCCCGACGTCGCGGAGGCCCAGAGCTTACCCTCGCCCGCCCCGAGGACTCCCTCGCTGTCGCGCACCGCGGCCAGGCCCCGGCTGGCCAGCACCTGGGGGAAGCCGCTGGTGATGCGGCCGGAGGTGGTGTGCAGCCGGACGGCGAGGTCGCTGTCCTCCCGGACCCGGACGGTGATGCTGCCGGAGATGGTGCTGAGCCGGATCTCGCTGCGGCGGGGGTTGTCGAAGTCGCAGGTGATGGCGCCGGAGACGGTGTGCGCGCGGACCTGGCCCGGCGCGCTGTCGGCCAGGATGACCTCGCCGGAGACGGTCTCCAGGGTGACCTCGCCGGCCACCCCGAGCGCCTCCACCGGACCGGAGACGATCTTCGCGGCGGTGGTGCCGCGCAGCCCCATCAGGGTGATCTGGCCGGAGGTCACGTCGGCCCGGGTCCGCCCGCGCAGCCCGGAGGCGACCAGCGAACCGTCGATCAGCTTGAGGGTGGCCGCCACGTGGGCGGGGACCGCGACGGAGACGTCGACCCGGGGCCAGCGGGCCAGTGGGCCGACCCACCGGAACACCTCCGACCAGCGGAACTTCCGCTCCTGGACGACGCTGAGCCGGCCGTCGCGGTGCTCGACGTGGATCGGCCGGCCCTCGCCGCCCGCCTGGGTGATGTCGACCCGGGCCGGCCGTCGGTGGCGACCACGTTGAGCCGACCGCTGATCAGCCGCACGTCGAGCTCGGTGACCGGGTCGTCCAGGGTGAAGCGTCGCGGCTGCTCGACCGTCCAGCGGGTCATGGCGTCCTCCCCTCGATGCGCACGGCCGACGGCCCGCGCTCGGGAGGAGCGTAACGCGATACATCGCGATAGGACAAGACACGTCGCGAGTCGGGTGCGCGTCAGGCCGCCAGGTGTAGGTGGCCGGGGTTGCCGGCGCCCCGGCGAAGGATGTCGATCCGGTGAACGGCGGTCGGCGATCCGCCCTAAACCGCCGACGCCGGGCTACCTGACCTTCCACCAGGCCGGCGTGGCAGGCTGCCCGGGCGGACCCGGCGGCGGCGCCGGGCACGACGGAGGTGCGTCGATGATCATCGAGTCCCGGTTCAACGGGCCGCCCGGATCGGGCAACGGCGGGTGGAGCGCCGCGGTCTTCGCCGACGCGTACGGGGGCGACCGGCCGGTCGAGGTGACGCTGCGCCGCCCGCCCCCGCTGGAGACTCCGCTGACCCTGGCCGACGGCGACGTCCTCGACCCGGACGGGCGGCTCGTCGCCCAGGTCCGCCCGACCGACGAAGCACCCGCGGCGGTCGCCCCGGTCGACCCGGCGACGGCGGCGGCCGCCTCGGCCGCGTACCCCGGCCTGCGGGACCACCCCTTTCCCGGCTGCTACGTCTGCGGCCCGGACCGCCCGGACGGGCTGCGGATCTTCCCGGGACGGCTGCCGGACGGCCGGACCGCCGCGCCGTTCCGCGCCCCCGACCGCGTGGTGCCCGCCACGGTCTGGGCGGCGCTGGACTGCCC
>NZ_JAEVHN010000237.1:0-8648 GCF_016803375.1 Micromonospora sp. 4G55 | reverse complement strand
CCACTCTCTCCGGCGGCCAGCAGCAGCGCACCCTGACTCGCCCGGGCCCTCGCCGGCCGGCCGGAGCTGCTGGTGCTCGACGAGCCGACGGCCGGGGTCGACGCGGCCAGCCAGGAGGCGTTCGCCACCGCGCTGCGCGACTTCGTCGCCGACGGCGGCACCGTGCTGCTCGTCGCCCACGAGCTGGGCCCGCTGCGACCGCTGATCAGCCGGGCGGTGGTGGTGCATCAGGGTGGGATCTGCCACGACGGCGCGGTGCCCGAGCCCGCCGGCCACCACGCGGAGCCCGACCACGACCACGTGCACCCGCACGGTCCCGACGAGCCCGCCGGGCTGTGGAGCAGCTGACCATGGAACTCTTCCAGTACCCCTACATGCAGCGTGCGCTGATCGGCGCCCTGGTCATCGGCCTGGCCGCCCCGGCGCTCGGCATCTACCTGGTGCAGCGGCGGCTGACCCTGATCGGCGACGGCATCGGCCACGTGGCGCTGACGGGTGTCGGCGCCGGGCTGCTGCTCAACCGCTCCCCGGTGCTGGTGGCGGTGGTCGTGGCGACCCTCGGCGCGATCACCATCGAGCTGGTCCGGGCGCGCGGACGCACCTCCGGCGACCTCGCGCTGGCACTGCTCTTCTACGGCGGCATCGCCGGTGGGGTGATGCTCGTCGGGCTCTCCGACGCCACCAGCGCGAACCTCAACGCGTACCTGTTCGGCTCGCTGACCACCATCTCGCCGCAGGACCTGATCACCATCGCGGTGCTCGGCGCGGCCATCCTGGTCACCATGCTGGCGCTGCGCCCGGCGCTCTTCGCGGTCTGCCACGACGAGGAGTACGCCCGGGTCGCCGGGCTGCCGGTCCGGACGTTGAACCTGCTGCTGGCGGTGGCCACGGCGGTCACCGTCACCATCGCCATGCGGGCTGTCGGGGTGCTGCTGATCAGCGCCCTGATGGTGGTGCCGGTGGCGACCGCGCAGCAGGTCACCCGGGGCTTCCGCAGCACGATGACGGCGGCCATGGCGCTCGGCCTCTTCGCGGCCGGGGCCGGGGTCTGGGTGGCGGCCACCGCCGACACCGCCCCGGGCGCCTCGGTGGTGCTGTTGGCGATCGCCTCGTTCCTGGTGGTGGCGCTCGGCGCGCCGGCTGGCGGACGCTGCGCCGGCGGTCCACCCCGGCGGGTACGCCGGCGCCCGAGCCGCACGAGGTCGTGCTCCGGTGACGCCGCCCCGGCACCTGTCGGTGGTATTGGTTACCGTTGCAGGGTGACCGGCACGAACGGCTACGAGGCCTACGAGGGCGCGGGTGACCTGCTCCGCGCCCTGTCCGCCCCGATCCGGCTGGCGATCGTGAGCGAGCTGGCGCAGGGTGAGCGGTGTGTGCACGAGCTGGTGGAGAAGCTCGGCGCCCCCCCAGCCGCTGGTCTCCCAGCACCTGCGGGTGCTGCGCGGGGCGGGGGTGGTCCGCGGCTCGCGGCGCGGCCGCGAGATCGCGTACGCGCTGGTCGACGAGCACGTGGCGCACATCGTGGCGGACGCGGTGAGCCACGCCGGGGAGGGATCATGAGCGAGGGGGCGCTGCGGAACACGCGGCAGCGCACGGCGGTGAGTTCCCTGCTCGCCGAGGTGGAGGGCTTCCACAGCGCGCAGGAGCTGCACGCGATGCTCCGTGACCGGGGCGAGCGGGTCGGGCTGACCACCGTCTACCGCACCTTGCAGGGCCTCGCCGACGCGGGCGAGATCGACGTGATGCGCCCGCCCGGTGGGGAGCACCTCTACCGCCGGTGCAGCGAGGGGCACCACCATCACCTGGTCTGCCGGGCCTGCGGCCGCACCGTCGAGGTGGCCGGGCCGGCGGTGGAGACCTGGGCCGAGCGGGTCGCCGCCCAGCACGGGTACGCCGACGTCAGCCACACCCTGGAGATCTTCGGCACCTGCCCGAAGTGCGCCGCCTGACGGCGATTCAGGGGGTGCCCGCCGCGCCGCGCCGTGGCACGCTGTCCGGCGTGAAGATCTACGCCGATCGCTTCCCCGTCGCCCTCCGTCAGCTCCTCACCGACCTGCTCGTCGTCGTCTGGGTGTACGCGGCGATCCGCTTCGCCCTGTGGGTGCACGACCTGGTGCAGAAACTCGCCGTACCCGGACAGAAGCTGGAGGGGGCCGGCGGTGGTCTCGCCGACAACCTGGCCGAGGCCGGCGGCAAGGTCGGCCGGGTGCCGCTGGTCGGCGACGAGCTGACCGCCCCCTTCGAGCGGGCGGCCGAGGCGGCCCGTGCGGTCGCCGACGCCGGCCGGGACCAGCAGGAGCTGGTCGGCCAGCTCGCCCTGGCCCTCGCCATCGCCGTGCTGGTCTTCCCGCTCGCCCTGGTGCTCTTCGGCTGGCTGCCGCTGCGGGTGCGCTGGATGCGCCGGGCCGCCTCGGCGAAGGCGCTCGCCGCCGCCCCGGCCGGGCGGGACCTGCTGGCGCTGCGTGCCCTCGCCGGGCAGCCGCTGCGCAAGCTGACCAGGATCGATCCGGACGTGGCGGAGGCGTGGCGGCGCGGCGACGACGCCACCGTCGACGCGCTCGCCGCACTGGAGCTGCGCCGACTCGGCCTGCGGGGCGGCCGCTAGGGTGTGGCGGTGCTGTACTTCCTGATCGTCGTCGCCGTGCTGCTGCTCGGGTACGCCGCCGTCCTGGTGAGCTTCGTCCGCAAGGGTCGCAAGATCCCGCCGCAGGCGTACCTGGTGCTCGCTGTGCTCAACGGGCTGATCCTCGCGGCGGTGCTGGCCTGGGCCATCGCCCGCTGACCGCTCGGCGTCGCCCGTCCCGGCCGCGCCCCCTGCCGGTAGCCGCCTGCGCATGTCGCGGGGTCCGGGTGCCGGAGCGCGCGACATGCCGCAGGTCGGGGCGAGCCGAGGGCGTCAGCCCTGCCGGGGGATCCGGCGGCGGACGTCCGGCGTGGTCGACGGGCCGGGTGACCAGGGCGCCACCCACGGGGTGTCGGCCGGCGGGGTGAGCACACCGGACTCCAGGGCGGCGTACCGGCCGGCGAGGATCCGCTTCGCCGCCGCGACGTCGACCGAGTCGGTGTTCTCCCACAGCGCGGTGAACAGCTGCTCCACCCGGACCCGCGCCTGCCGGCAGAACAGGTCGGCCAGCTCGACGTTCTCCGGGCGGGTGTCCCGCTCGGCGTACGCCCGCACGCAGACCGCGGACATCGCGAACAGCTCCGCGCCGATGTCCACCACCCGGCCGAGGAACGCCTGCTTGCGTTCCATCTTTCCCTGCCAGCGGGACATCGCGTAGAAGGTCGAGCGGGCCAGCTTGCGGGCGTGCCGCTCCACCTGCCGCAGGTGCCCGGCGAGCGGGCCGAAGTCGCCGTACGCGTTGGGGCTCTGTCCCCTGCCGACGGCGAGGGTGGGCAGCCACCTGGCGTAGAAGGCGCCGGCCCGCGCCCCCGCCCTGGCCTTGCGGCCGAGGCCGGCGTCCGGGTCGATGATGTCGCCGGCGACCGAGAGGTGCGCGTCGACCGCCTCCCGGGCGATGAGCAGGTGCATGATCTCGGTGGAGCCCTCGAAGATCCGGTTGATCCGCAGGTCCCGCAGCATCTGCTCGACCGCGGCCGGACGTTCGCCCCGGGCGGCGAGCGAGTCGGCCGTCTCGTAGCCGCGCCCGCCCCGGATCTGGATCAGCTCGTCGGCGATCTTCCAGGCCATCTCGCTGGCGTAGAGCTTGACCAGCGCCGCCTCGATCCGGATGTCGTTGCGGTCGTCGTCGGCGAGCAGGCAGCAGAGGTCGAGCATGGTCTCCATGCCGTACGTGGTGGCGGCGATGAAGGAGAGCTTCTGGGCGACCGCCTCGTGCTCGCCGACCGGCCGACCCCACTGCACCCGGTCGGCGGCCCACTCCCGGGCCACGTTCAGCGACCACTTGCCCGCCCCGACGCACATCGCCGGCAGCGACAGCCGGCCGGTGTTCAGCGTGGTCAGGGCGATCTTCAGCCCCTTGCCCTCGCCGCCGATGACGTTATCCCGGGGCACGAAGACGTCGTGGAACCGGGTGAGGCTGTTCTCCAGGCCGCGCAGGCCGACGAAGGCGTTGCGCCGCTCGACGGTGATGCCCTCGCTGTCGCCGTCGACCACGAACGCGGTGATGCCGCCGCGCCGTCCCTCGCCGGCCGGCACCCGGGCCATCACCACCAGCAGGGTGGCCACGGTGCCGTTGGTGGCCCAGAGCTTCACCCCGTTGAGCCGGTAGCCCGTGCCGTCGGCGGTCGGCTCGGCGATGGTGGCCAAACGGGCCGGATCGGAGCCGACGTCCGGCTCGGTGAGCAGGAACGCGGAGACCTCCCCGGCGGCCAGCCGGGGCAGGAAGCGCTGCTTCTGCTCGTCGGTGCCGAACATCTTCAGCGGCTGCGGCACGCCGATCGACTGGTGGGCGGAGAGCAGCGCGCCGATCGCCGGGCTGACCGAGCCGGCCAGCATCAGCGCCCGGCAGTAGTGCAGGTTGCTCAGGCCGAGACCGCCGTACTTGCGGTCGATCTTCATGCCGAACGCGCCGAGCCGGGCCAGCCCCTGGAACACCTCGTCCGGGATGGACGCGTCGCGCTCGATGGCCGCGCCGTCCACCTCGGACCCCAGGTACGCGCCGAACTCGGTGAGGAACCGCTCGGCCCGCGCGTCGTCGTCCGGGTCGGAGCGGGGCCAGGGGTGGATCAGGTCGAGCCGGAACCGGCCGAGGAAGAGCTCCTTGCCGAAGCTGGGCCGGTCCCAGGCGGTTTCCCGGGCCGCCTCGGCGACCTGTCGGGCCTCCTTCTCGGAGACCTGGCCCGCCTCGGCCGGCAGCGGCCCGGCGCCGTCCTCGGTGGGTCGGCTGTTGTGCGTCGTGGTCACGGCTGCCCCCTCGAACCTCGGTCCGGATGCGTCAACGTGCTCGACAAGAGCAACGCTACCCCCGGGTGTTACCCAGGGGTAGCGTTGCGCGCACGTCGAATTTTCCGGCCGGTGACCGGTCAGTCGCCGGTCAGCACCTGCGGCTCGTCGTCATCGTCGTCGTCGACGTCCTCACCCCAGTTGCGCCGGGCCATCGGCAGGAAGACCCAGAAGGTCAGGAACCACAGCGCGGTGAGCGCGCTCAGCACCAGGGCCATGCCGCGGTGCAGCACGAAGTCGGTGATCAGCAGCACCGCGCTGACCATCGAGATCAGCATGAAGCCGAGACCGCCGCTGGCCATCCGGTGGGCGAAGCGCACCAGCTCCGGCTTGCGACCCTGGCGGAACAGCGCGCGGTGGAAGGCGACCGGCGAAATGATCATCGCGGTGGCGGCCGCCGCCGACAGCAGCGAGACGATGTAGACGTCCTTCTGGAAGCCGCTGGTCCGGGTGAAGCCGTTGCTGAACGGCAGGGTCAGCAGGAAGGCGAAGAGGATCTGCACGCCGGTCTGCGCGACGCGCAACTCCTGGAGCAGATCGGCGAAGTTGCGCTGCCAGCGCTGCTTCTCGGATTCCTTCGACACGCGCTACCTCCGGAAGAGACGGTACTGCCGACGGGGCTCACCCCGCCGGCAGCAACGCCAATGCCCCACCCGGAGCAGCGCGAAACCGGCTCAGGAACCTCGGCGGATACGGCCGGCGTACCGGGCCTCCAGCGCGGCGTTGTGCTCGTCGCCGCCGGTGATGTTCGCCGACAGGTAGACCGGGGGCCGCTCCCCCGCCGCGATCAGCCGGGCCACCGTCTCGGCCACGATCTGCTGGGCCAGCAGGGCCGCGGTGATCGAGGAGACCGCGCCGACCGCGCCGCCGTCGGGCAGCGGCAGGGTCGCGTCACCGTACGGGGCGCCGTTGTCCAGCACCACGTCGGCGAAGTCGGCGAGCTTGCGCCCGGACGGGTGGCGCGAGGCCATCCGGCCGGAGTGCTGCGCCGAGGTGATCGCCACCAGCCGGTGCCCGCGCTCGACGACCAGTGCCGCGAACTCCACCATCGCGCCGTTGACGCCGGAGTTGGAGGCCAGCACGAAGATGTCCGACGGGCGGACCGGGGCCAGCTCGTAGAGCCGGTGCGCCACGGCCGGATCGCGCTCCAGGTGCGGCCCGAGGATGCTCGCCGGCTCGCCGCCCAGCAGCACCAGGTCGCGCAGCGCGATCCGGTTGGTCGGCACCAGCCCACCGGCCCGGCCGGCGATCTCCATCGCCAGCGCCTCGGAATGGCCGGTGCCGAAGGCGTGCACCACCCCGTCGGCGCGCAGCGCCTCGGCGATCAGGTCGGCCGCCCGACCCACCGCCTCCCGCTGGCTCGCGGCCACCCGGCCGATCGTCTCGGTCACCACCGCCAGGTATGCCTCGGCGCTCACCGTCATGCGTTCCTCCGTCCGCTCGTCGGTCCTGCTCGTCGGGTCGGCCCGCCGCGGGCTCAGTCCAGGCCGCGTACCCGGGCCAGGATCGCCTCGGCCAGCGGGGCCGGCGCCTCGTCGGGAATCCAGTGGGTGACGCCGGGGAGCGCGACGAACCGGTACGGCCCGGTCACCTGGGCGCCGCAGGCCTCGGCGGCGATCCGGCCGATCGCGACATCCCGGTCGCTCCAGACGAAGGTGGTGGGCACCGCGACCGACCCGGTCCGCGCCAGGTCGGCCCGGGACATGGCCCGGTACCAGTTCAGCGCCCCGGTCAGCGCGCCCGGCTCGCGCATCGGCTCGGCGTACCGGGCCACCCGCCCGGCGTCGCCCACCCCGGAGAGCAGCCGGCGCAGGGCGGTCGCCCGCACGGCCAGCAGCACCTTCTCGGCCTTGCCCGGCTGGCGGAACAGCAGCATGTACGACGAGCGCGCCTTCTGCCGTGAGTCGTTCGCCAGCGCGTGCGCCATCGCGGCCGGATGCGGCACGGAGACGGCGGTCAGCGTGCGGACCCGCTCGGGGTGCCCCGCGGCGAGGCCCCAGGCGACGACCGCACCCCCAGTCGTGCCCCACCACGTGGGCCGCCTCGACGCCCAGCGCGTCGAGCAGCGCCACCGCGTCCTCGACCAGCTCCGGCAGCCGGTAGGCGGCCACCTCGGTCGGGCGGGCGCCCGGCGAGTAGCCCCGCTGGTCCGGCGCGTACGTGCGCAGGCCGGCGGCGTGCAGCGCCGGCACCACGTCGTCCCATTCGCCGCCGTGCTGCGGGAAACCGTGCAGCAGGAGGACGGGTTCGCCGCCCTCCGGGCCGCCGGTGCGTACCTCGAACGTCAGCCCTCGCGCCTCGACCCGCATGATCGGCAGCCTACCCAGCCCGGCGTCGTCCACCCGGGCCGACCGTGGTGGGGTCGGAGCTGTTAGCGTCGACGAGACAACTTCACATCCGACAGGGGAGCGCACAGCGCTGAGAGTGCGGGCACCGCCCGCAGACCCTCGAACCTGATCTGGGTAATGCCAGCGCAGGGAGTTCGGTCGACCTCCAGCCGCGCCGCCGTCCGGTGCCATACCGGGCGCGGCGTGCGTCTTCTCCTGGTTCGATCATTTGGACTGGGAGCACACATGACCAACACCGACAGCAACCGGTGGCGCACCATCGACATCGTCATCGCGGCGGTGCTCGGGGTGGCCTTCGGCATCATCTTCTGGGCCTGGGGCCTGCTCTGGAACGGCCCCGCCGACGCGATCCCGCTGCCCGGCCGGGCGGCCATCTACGGCGTCTGGCTGGTCCCCGCCGTCCTGGGCGGTCTGATCATCCGCAAGCCGGGCGCCGCCTTCTTCACCCTCACCGTCGCCGCGCTGGTCTCGGTGGCGCTGGGCAGCAGTTGGGGCTGGACGCTGGTCATCCAGGGTCCGCTGGAGGCCGCCGCGGCGGAGCTCGCCTTCGCGGCCTTCGGGTACCGCGTCTTCCGGCTGCCCGTCGCCCTGCTGGCCGCCACGCTGGCCGGCCTGGCGGCGGCGCTCTACGACGTCTTCGTCTGGTACCCGGACACCGCCTGGGGCAGCTTCCGCCTCCCCTACATCCTGATCACCGCGGTCAGCTCCCTGGTCGTCGCCGGCCTGGGCGGCATGGCCCTCACCCGGGCCCTGGCCCGCACCGGCGTCCTCGACCGGTTCCCCGCCGGCCGCGAACGCGCCGCCATCTGACCGCCCCCGCTTCGTTGATCAAGAGGTTTGCGTCAACGGGAGCAATCGTCGTGACGCAAACCTCTTGATCACCGGCCGGGAGCCGGGTGGGCCTGGGTAGGGAGGGGACGCGGGTGGGCGCGGTGTTGCTGCGTGGGTTCGGGTGGCGGCACGCCGGGCGGAAGGCGTGGGCCGTGCGCGGGGTCGACCTGCGAATCGAGGCCGGGGAACGGGTCCTGCTGCTCGGGCCGTCCGGGGCGGGTAAGAGCACCCTGCTGGCGGCGCTGGCCGGGCTGCTGCCCGAGGACTCCGGCGAGCAGGAGGGCACCGTCGAGATCGACGGGCTCGACCCGCGCAAGGACCGGGAACGGGTCGGCATCGTCTTCCAGGACCCGGAGACCCAGCTGGTGATGGCCCGCAGCGGCGACGACGTCGCGTTCGGGCTGGAGAACCGGGGGGTGCCGGCCGGGGAGATCTGGCCGCGGGTGGACGAGGCGTTGCGCCGGGTCGGCTTCCCGTACGACCGGGACCGGCCCACCGCGGCGCTCTCCGGCGGCGAACAGCAGCGCCTGGCCCTGGCCGGCGCGCTCGCCCTGCGCCCCGGC
>NZ_JAEVHN010000236.1:0-8673 GCF_016803375.1 Micromonospora sp. 4G55 | reverse complement strand
GGCCTCGGGCCGCCTGGGGGGCCGGCTGCCGGATGGCGGTGACCGGCGTGACCGGCTGCGTCGCCGGCCGGAGCTGGGCGGCCCGCCGCTCCCGGGCCGGCCCGGAGACCAGGTGGGCCACCGCCATCAGCGCGCCGATGGCGGCGCAGCCGAGCCAGAGTTCGGTGTTGCCGGCCCGTTCCCGGACCAGGCCGCCGAGGATCGGCGCGACCGCCCCGGCGATCTGCCAGGACAGCGAGAAGGCGCCCTGGTAGCGGCCGCGCAGCCGGTCCGGGGAGAGCTCGGCGATGAGAGTGGCGTTCGACGGCGAGTTGAGCATCTCGCCGAGGGTCCAGATCAGCACGGTGAGGCCGTAGAACCAGGCGGCGTCGGCGAACGCGGTCAGGCCGAAGCCGACGCCCATCACCAGCGAGGCCAGGGCGAGCACGTGCGACCGGCTGCGCCCCCTGATCAGCCGGGGCACGAAGAGCTGCCCGACGACGATCAGCACACCGTTGAGCGCGATCACCGAGCCGTAGGTGGCGGGGCTGAGACCCGAGTCGCCCATCGCGATCGGGAGCATCGAGATGTGCTGGAGGAAGACCAGCGCGGCGAACAGGTTCAGTGCCACGAAGCCCAGGAAGACCCGGTCGGAGGCGATGGTGCGCAGCGCGCCGACCGGAGCGGCGCCACCGGGGCGGGCCGGGGCGGCCGAGACCCGGCGGGTCTCCTTGACCCGGGTGAAGATGATCAGCGCGGTGATCACGGTGGTGGCCGCGTCGACCACGAAGAGCAGCAGGTAGCCGGCCTGGGCGGCGAACCCGGCGAGCACCGCGGCGCAGGCGAAGCCGAGGTTGATCGCCCAGTAGTTCAGCGAGAAGGCGCGCAACCGGTCCTTCTCCGGCACCACGTCGATCATCATGGCGCCGAACGCCGGCCGGGCCGCCTCGGCGAACATGCCGAGCAGCAGCGCGCCCGTGGCCACCGCCCAGAGCGGCCGGGCGAAGCCGAGCGCGAGCATCATGGTGGCCGCGCCGAGGTGCGCGGTGAGCAGCGTCGGCCGCCGTCCCCAGCGGTCGGTGAGCGTGCCGCCGACGGTGGTGCCGACCGCGCCGCCGACGCCCCACAGGCCCAGCACCAGGCCGGCCTGGGTGGGGGAGAAGCCGCGTTCCTGGGTCAGGTAGATGGCGAGGAAGACCAGGACGAACGAACCGAGCCGGTTGATCAGGGTGCCGGTCCAGAGGTACCAGAAGGTCCTCGGCAGCCCTCCGGTGGTGTCCCGGAACCAACTACGCACCGTCCGCACGCTCGCGCCCCCGCTTCGGTAATGACCGACAAGATGTAAGCGCCTTACAACCTAGTGCCGGCCCGGAACGCGGGTCATCGGTTTTTCCACGTGGTGGTCGTCACGGCCACCACCCGCGTGTCCACCGGCGGGGTGCGGCAGGATGATCGGCATGACTGCGAGCGAGGGGCCCACCGTCGGGACGCTGGTCCTGCTGCGGCACGGCGAGAGTGACTGGAACGCCAAGAACCTCTTCACCGGCTGGGTGGACGTCGACCTGACCGAGAAGGGCGAGAACGAGGCGCGGCGCGGCGGCGAACTGCTGCGCGAGCACAGCCTGCTGCCCGACGTGGTGCACACCAGCGTGATGCGCCGCGCGATCCGCACCGCCGAGCTGGCACTCAACGCCGCCGACCGGCACTGGATCGCGGTGCGCCGGTCGTGGCGGCTCAACGAGCGGCACTACGGCGCCCTCCAGGGCAAGAACAAGAAGCAGACCCTGGACGAGTACGGCGAGGAGCAGTTCATGCTCTGGCGCCGGTCGTACGACACGCCGCCGCCGCCGATCGCCGACGACGACGAGTTCTCGCAGGTCGGCGACGCGCGCTACGCGCTGCTGCCGGCCGAGCTGATGCCGCGCACCGAGTGCCTCAAGGACGTCGTCGAGCGGATGCTGCCGTACTGGTACGACTCGATCGTGCCGGACATCCTGGCCGGCCGTACGGTGCTGGTGGCCGCGCACGGCAACTCGCTGCGCGCCCTGGTCAAGCACCTCGACCAGATCAGCGACGAGGCGATCGCCAAGCTGAACATTCCCACCGGCATCCCGCTGCGCTACGACCTCGACCCGCAGCTGCGCCCGCTCACCCTGGGCGGCACCTACCTCGACCCGAACGCCGCCAAGGCAGCCGCCGCGGCGGTGGCGAACCAGGGCCGCTGACGCCACGACGAAGGCCCCCGGTCAACCGGGGGCCTTCGTCGTGCCCGGGTCAGTTCGACGCGGGCGTGGACTCGCCGGTGATCAGGTAGACCACGTGCTCGCCGGCGTTCACCGCGTGGTCGGCGAAGCGCTCGTAGAAGCGGCCGAGCAGGGTGGCGTCGATCGCCGTCTCCACCCCGTACGGCCAGTCGTCGCCGAGCAGCACGCCGAACAGGCTCTTGTGCAGGTCGTCCATGGCGTCGTCGTCGCGGTCCAGTTCGGCGGCGAGGTCGGCGTCGGGCTTGGCCAGCACCGTGCCGATCTTCTCCGCCATCCGGTCGGCGATGCCGGCCATGTCGGTGAAGACCGGCCGCAGCTCGGCCGGCACCGCCGGCGACGGGTGCCGGCGCAGCGCCGTCTTGGCCACGTGGTCGGCCAGGTCGCCCATCCGCTCCAGGTCCGCCGCGACGTGCAGTGCGGTGATCATGGCCCGCAGGTCGGAGGCGACCGGCGCCTGCCGGGCGAGCAGGTCACAGACCCGCTCCTCGACGTGCCGGTAGAGGTCGTCGATCTCGGCGTCCCGCGCGATCACGGCCTCGGACGCCTCGCGGTCGGCGGTGAGCAGGCCGCGGGTGGCCTGGCGCATCGCGGCGCGGACCCCTTCCGCCATGTCCACCAGCAGCTGGCTGACAATCTGCAGGTCGGCCCGGAACTCGTCGCGCATCGTCACTTCCTGGGGTCGGTGCCGCCGGCCCCTGGGGAGGGGCGTCCGGCATACGGGTCGAGCGGGTGCGCGCCAACCGTAGGCGGGGGGTGCGGACCCGAGGTGAACTCCGGTGAACGACGCGGGACCCGGGAGTGAACTTCTGCGGAAGTGAGGATGATTCGTCCCGTTATGGGCGATAGCCAGGTTAACAATGACCCTACGATCGCCGGGTGGAATGGGTGGTGGCGGTCGTGGTGGCCGTGGCGCTGGCGACCGGCCTGGTCGCCGGTCTGCTGCTGTCCGGGCCCGTCCGCGAGTGGCGGCGCCGGGCGGCGTCGTCGGGGAGCGGTGGCTCCCGCTGGAGCTCAGGGAGGCTCGCGATTCCCGACGACCAGCAGGGCGGCCTCACCGGGCTCGGCCGCAAGACGATCGCCGCACTGCGCGCCGGCGTGGTCGTGCTCGACCCGGACGACGTGCCGGTGCTGGTCAACCCGGCCGCCCGGGCGATGGGCCTGCTCCGCACCGGCGCCACGCCCGGCTCCATCGCCGCCCACCCGCTGATCCGTACCCTCGCCGGGCAGGTGCGCCGCACCGGCGTGCGGCGCGAGGTCGAGCTGGACCTGCCGCGCGGCCGCGACAACGCCGGCGTGAACCCGCTCGGGGTGCACCTGCGGGCGATGGGGCTCGGTGCCGGCTACATCTCGGTCGAGGCCGCCGACGTCACCGAGTCGCACCGGCTGGCCCGGGTCCGCCGGGACTTCGTCGCCAACGTCAGCCACGAGCTGAAGACCCCCATCGGGGCGCTGCAACTGCTCGCCGAGGCGCTGCTCGACGCCACCGAACCCGCCGGGGCGGCCGCGCCGGACCTCTCCGAGGACCTGGTCGCCGCCCGCCGCTTCGCCGAACGGATCCAGCACGAGTCGACCCGGCTGGGCCGGCTGGTGCAGGAGTTGCTGGAGCTGACCCGGCTGCAGGGCGCGGAGCCGCAACCCGCGCCGGAGCCGGTCGCGGTCGACTGGGTGGTCGCCGAGGTGCTCGACCGGACCCGCACCACGGCTTCCGCCCGGCAGATCCAGGTGGTGACCGAGGGCGAGAAGGGGCTGACCGTGTACGGCAGCGACACCCAACTCGCCACCGCCGTGGCCAACCTGGTGGAGAACGCGATCAACTACTCGGGCGAGGGCACCACCGTCCGGGTCGCCACCCGGGCCGACGCGGAACACGTCGAGATCGCCGTCACCGACCAGGGCATCGGCATCGCCCCCAACGAGGTCGACCGGATCTTCGAACGGTTCTACCGGGCCGACCAGGCCCGCTCCCGTTCCACCGGTGGCACCGGCCTCGGCCTGGCCATCGTCAAACACATCGCCAGCAACCATGGCGGCCGGGTGGAGGTGGCGAGCACTCTTGGAGGGGGCTCGACGTTCACTCTCCGGTTACCGGCCAGCCCCCCGGCCGACCTGGAGACGATACTGCCGTCGACTGGGATCGAGGCCGGCCCGGCCGAGCTTCGCCAGGTCTGACCGCACGAGAGGAAGCACCGTTGAGCCGCGTTCTGGTGGTCGAGGACGAGGAGTCGTTCTCCGACGCCCTGTCGTACATGCTCCGCAAGGAGGGTTTCGAGGTGTCCGTCGCCGCGACGGGACCCTCCGCCCTCACCGAGTTCGACCGGACCGGCGCGGACATCGTCCTGCTCGACCTGATGCTCCCCGAGATGTCCGGGACGGAGGTCTGCCGGCAACTGCGGCAGCGCTCGCACGTGCCGATCATCATGGTCACCGCCCGGGACAGTGAGATCGACAAGGTGGTCGGCCTGGAGATCGGGGCCGACGACTACGTCACCAAGCCGTACTCGCCCCGGGAGCTGGTGGCCCGGATCCGGGCCGTGCTGCGCCGGCAGAGCCCCGAGGTGACCGAGTCGGGCGCGCCGACGCTGGCCGCCGGCCCGGTCCGGATGGACATCGAGCGGCACGTGGTGACCGTCGACGGTGCCGCGGTCCAGCTGCCGCTGAAGGAGTTCGAGCTGCTGGAGCTGCTGCTGCGCAACGCCGGCCGGGTGCTCACCCGGGGGCAGCTCATCGACCGGGTCTGGGGCGCGACTACGTCGGCGACACCAAGACGCTGGACGTGCACGTCAAGCGGCTGCGCTCGAAGGTCGAGCCGGAGCCGTCCGCGCCGCGGTTCATCGTCACCGTGCGCGGCCTCGGCTACAAGTTCGAGCCGTAGGCCGTCAGGAGACCCAGCCGTAGCGACGCTCCGGGCGGCCGGCGGAGCCGTACCGGAGGTTGACCTCCGCCCGCCCGGTGTCGGCGAAGTGCTCCAGGTAACGGCGGGCGCTGACCCGGGAGATGCCCACCGCGTTGGCGCACTCGGCGGCGGAGAACGTCCCGGAGTGTCCCCGCAGGGTGCGTTCGACCAGCTCGGCGGTCTCGGCGCTGAGGCCCCGGGGCAGCGCCGAGGTGGCGATGTGCGCGCCGGTGCGGGACAGCACCCGGTCCACGTCGGCCTGGTCGCTCACCACCGTGGCGCGCAGCGCGTTGCGCCGGGCGGCGTACTGCTCCAGCCGGGTCCGCAGCTCGTCGAAGCCGAACGGCTTGAGCAGGTAGTTGACCGCGCCGTAGCGGACCGCCCGGCGTACCGCCTCGGCCTCCCGGGCCGCGCTGATCACCAGCACGTCGCAGTCGTGCCGGGCGGCCCGCAGCCGGGTCACCACGTCCAGGCCGAACATGTCCGGCAGGTAGAGGTCGAGCAGCACCAGGTCGGGGCGGAGCTCGTCGACGGCGGCGACCGCCTGCTCGCCGGTGCTGGCCGTGCCCACCACCCGGAAGCCGTCGATCCGCTCGACGAAGCCCCGGTGGATCCGAGCCACCATGAAGTCGTCGTCGACCACCAGTACGTCGATCACCGGACCCCCTCCAGAGTGCCGGTCACCGACATCCGGGCCGTGAACATCGCGCCCTCCTCGGTGTTCGTCACCGCCACCTCGCCGCCGCGACGGTGACAGACCAGCCGGGTGAGTGCCAACCCGATGCCCCGCTCGCCGCCCCGGGCCGCCTTCGTGGTGAAGCCGTGGGTGAAGACCTCCTGGGCCAACTGCGGGGCGATCCCCGGGCCGGAGTCGCGGACCACGATCTCCACCGAGGAGGCGTCCCGACGCAGCTCGACCTCCACCCAGGCCGGCCGGTCCGGCGGGTCGCCGCCGCCCGGCCGGCGTCGTCCGGAGCGCCGGACGCCGACGGCGTCGGACCCTCCCGGCCGCCGGCCACCGCCTCGACGGCGTTGTCGACCAGGTTGCCCAGCACCGTCGCGACGTCCGCGGCGACCGCCGGCTCCAGCCGGTCCAGGCCGGTCCGCTCGGAGATCCGCAGCTCCACCCGGCGCTCGGCGGCGAGCGCCGACTTCGCCATCAGCAGCGCCGCCACCGCCGTGTCGTGGATCCGGCTGGTGACGGTGAGGTCGAGCGAGGCCCGGTGCCGGCTCAGCGCGTCGACGTACCGGACCACCTCGTCGTGCTCACCGATCTGGATCAGCCCCGAGATGGTGTGCAGCTGGTTGGCGAACTCGTGGGTCTGGGCGCGCAGCAGCTCCGTGGTGCTGCGGAACGAGCCGATCTCCTGCTCCAGCCGGGCCAGCTCGGTGCGGTCGCGCAGGGTGGTCACCGAGCCGAGCCGGCGGCCGTCCTTGGTCACTGTCATCCGGTTCATCACCAGCACCCGGCCGCCGCGCACGACCACCTCGTCCCGGGCCTCCGGGTCGCTGTCGGCACCGGCCAGCACGTCCCGCAGCCGGCCGGAGATCCTCAGGTCCGCGAGGCTGCGGCCCAGGCAGTCCTCGGGCAGGTCGAGCAGCCGCCGGCCGACCGCGTTGACCAGGGTGATCCGCAGCTGCGGGTCCAGCGCGACCACCCCCTCGGCAAGGCCGTGCAGCAGCGCCTCCCGGTGCTCGGCCAGGCCGGCGATCTCCCGTGGCTCCAGGCCCAGGGTCTGCCGCTTGATCCGTCGGGCCAGCAACCAGGAGCCGGCCACCCCGAGCAGGCTGGCGATGCCCAGGTACGTGAAGAGGTACGACGAGGCGCCGACCAGCCGCTCCGACCAGGGCGGTGACGCCTCGCCGATCATCACCACGCCGAGGTGCCGCCCGAGGTTGTACTCACGGGCCCCGAGCACCGGCACCTGGGCCACCAGCTCCCGGGAGCCGCCGACCTCCAGCTCGCCGGACCAGCTCCGGCCCCGCGCGACATCGGGATCGCCGAGCACGAGCGGGCTGCCCACCAGCGTCGGGTCGGTGGAGCTGACCACCCGCCCCCGGGCGTCGGCCACGGTCACCGAGGTCACCCCGGACCGGGTCAGCGCGTTCTGCACCAGCGGGGCGACCAGCTCCGCCGGCGCGGCTGGTTGAGCCGGTCGCGCAGCAGCGGGTTTCCGGCGAGCTCCTCGCCGAGGGCGGCCACCCGCCGCCCCTCCACCCGGTTGAAGGTCGCCGCCGACTGGGCCAGCGAGACGGCGGCCACCGCCACCAGCACGACCACGATGATCGCGAGCTGGAGCACGAGCAACTGCCCGGCCAAGGTACGGCGGGGCGTGACCGCGACCACAAAGACCTCAATTTCCGCTGGTGACACAAGGCAGACGCGGGATCTGCCCGGGGGTCATCATCTTGCCGCCGGACTCCTTCGAAACGGAAGAGAAACAAGATGGCAACTCGGAGAAACCTGCTGGTCATGGGCGTCGCCGCCGCCACGGCGCTGGCGCTGGGCGCCTGCGGGGCCACCGCGGACAAGAACGAGGGCGGATCCGGCGGCGACGGCAAACCGGCCACCGGACTTCGGATCATGGTGCCGAACACCCCCGGCGGCGGGTACGACACCACCGCCCGCACCGCGGCCAAGGTGATGGAGGACGCCAAGATCGCCACCGGGGTGCAGGTCTTCAACCTGCCCGGCGCGGGCGGCACCGTCGGCCTCCAACGCACGGTGAACGAGAAGGGCAACGGCAAGCTCGCCATGCAGATGGGGCTGGGCGTGGTCGGTGCCTCGTACACCTCCAAGTCGTCGGCGACGCTCACCCAGACCACCCCGCTGGCGAAGCTGATCGAGGAGGCCGGCGCCATCGTGGTGCCGAAGGACTCGCCGTACAAGACGATCGGCGACCTCGTCGCGGCCTGGAAGGCCAACCCCAAGGGCATCGCGGTCGGCGGCGGCTCGTCCCCCGGTGGCCCGGACCACCTGCTGCCGATGCAGCTCGCCAAGACCGTCGGCATCGACCCCCGTCAGGTCAACTTCGTCTCGTACGACGGCGGCGGCGAACTGCTGCCGGCCGTGCTCGGCGGCAAGGTGGCCTTCGGCGCCAGCGGCTTCGGCGAGTTCCTCGACCAGGTCGAGGCCGGCCAGATCCGGGTCCTCGCGGTGACCAGCGAGGCGCCGATCGACGCCCTCAAGGACGTGCCGACGCTCAAGTCCGCCGGCATCGACCTGGTCTTCACCAACTGGCGGGGCATCGTCGCGCCGCCCGGCATCAGCGACGCCGACAAGAAGGTCTGGATCGACGCGCTGACGAAGATGCACGAGTCCGACGAGTGGAAGGCCGAGCTGGCCAAGCGGGGCTGGACCGACGCCTTCGTCACCGGAGACCAGTTCGCCACCTTCCTCACCGAGCAGGACAAGTCCGTGGCCGACCTGCTCAAGCAGCTCGGGTTGGCATGAGCGGCATGACGACCCGACCGGACCGGGGCGGCGACCCGCCGCCCCGCCCGGCGGCGGGTGGGGCGGGTGTCCCCGCCGTACCG
>NZ_JAEVHN010000235.1:0-8701 GCF_016803375.1 Micromonospora sp. 4G55 | reverse complement strand
CCGCGGTGATCTGCCGGCCCAGGATCGAGACGTGCTGGTTGTAGCCGGCGAACTCGACCTCCTTGTAGCCGATCTCGGCGAGCCGGGCGAGCACCCGCTGCGGCCGGCGGCGGGTCAGCGCGAGCAGCAGCAGCCCGGCGGGCAGCGCCCGCAGCGCGCCGGACCAGAGTGGCCGGTCCGGCGGCAGCAGCTCGGAGGTGACCAGGTAGGTGGTGCCCCAGAAGGTGGGCGCGAGGGCGGTCAACGCGATGTCGGTGCGGCGACGGCTCATCGGGCACTCGATTCTCTTTGCAGTAAGTAGCTTAGTGCTAAGCTAATCAGCCGTGAGCGGAAAGCGGAAGGGCGACGTGGGGCACAATCCGGGGGTGACCGACCGGGACGACGTCGACCTCATCGTCGAGCAGTGGCGGCGCGAGCGCGCCGGGATGCGGCCCGAGCCGATGGCGGTCTTCGGCCGGATCTACCGGCTGGCCCGGATCGTCGGTGACGCGCAGGAGCGGGTCTACGCCGACTGGGGCATCGGCCGTGGCGAGTTCGACGTGCTGGCCGCGCTGCGCCGCAGCGGCGAGCCGTACACGCTGGCGCCGAAGGAGCTGACCGCCGCGCTGATGCTCACCTCGGGCGGGATGACCGGCCGGCTCGACCGGCTGGAACGGGCCGGGCTGCTGCGCCGCGCGCCCGACCCGCCGACCGGCGGGCCTGCGGGTGACCCTGACCGACACCGGCCGCCGCGCGGTCGAGGAGGCCGCCGAGGCGGGCCTGGCGGTGCAGCGACGGATCCTCGACGCGCTGCCCCCGGCGGACCAGACCCGCCTGGGCGATCTGCTGCGGGCCCTGCTCGCCGCCGCCGAAGCGGGCTGACCGGGCCGACGGGCGGGTCGGCGATGACGCAGGATGGGGGCGTCACCCACCCGACGGAAGGATCATCCGTGCCCGCCAGCGAACCCACCATCGTCGCGACCAGCATGGGCTTCAGCAGCCGGGACCGTGGCCCCTGGGACGCGAAGCCCGGGCCGGTCTTCGACCTGATGGCCGAGCTGGCCGGGGCCGACGAGCCGAAGATCTGCTACCTCAACCAGGCGGTCGGCGACCAGCCCACCGCGTTCACCGTCTTCTACGGCGCCTTCGCCGGCACCCGGTTCCGCCCGTCCCACCTGGCGCTGTTCCCGATGCCGACCGTCGACGACATCCGGGCCCACCTGCTCGCCCAGGACATCATCTGGGTCGGTGGCGGCAGCGTCGCCAACCTCTGCGCCGTCTGGCGGGTGCACGGCCTGCCGGAGATCCTGCGCGAGTGCTGGGAGGCCGGCGTGGTGCTCGGCGGCGTCTCCGCCGGCTCGATCTGCTGGCACGTCGGCGGCGCCACCGACAGCTTCGGCCGCACGCTGCGCGCCTTCACCGACGGCCTCGGGTGGCTGCCGTACGGCAACGGGGTGCACTACGACAGCGAGGAGCAGCGCCGCCCGCTGATGCACCGGCTGGTCGGCGACGGCACCCTGCCGGTCAGCCACTGCACCGACGACGGGGTGGGGCTGGTCTACCGGGGGACCCGGCTGGCCGAGGCGGTCGCCGACCGCGCGGGCGTGGCCGCGTACGAGCTGACCCCGGACGGCGCGGGCGGCGCCCGGGAGACCCGAATCGAACCCCGGCTGCTCACCGCCTGAGCGCCGCTCGCCGGCCCCTTCGGGTACGCGGACGGCGGGCCCGGGTTCAGCCGGCCTCGGCCCGCCCGGGGCGGTGCCGGAGCGCGGCGTCGAAGACCTGGGCCAACTCGGCCGCGTCCTCCCCGGCGTGGTGGGTGTGCGGCACGTCGGTCAGGCCCAGCTCGTGCTTGATGATCCCCTTGCGGGTCCGCACCCACTCGCAGCCGGTCCGTCCCATCCACCAGCTGCGCAGGTCCACGCCGGAGCCGGTCGCGCCGAACGGGCTGCGGCCGGTGAACCGGACGAAGTACCAGTGCACGAACATGCCGTCCCAGACGGCGGGCGCGGCCAGGAAGACCGGCCGGCCGATCCGGCGCAGCCCGTTGACCCAGCTCGCGGCGGCGCCCATCGCCTCCTCGGCGGTGGGCGCCTCCCGCAGCAGCCGGTCCCGGTCGAGCCCGGAGACCGCCAGGGCGGCCGGCACGAACTCATCGGAGATCGGCTTCAGCTCGGTGTAGAAGGCGAGGTCGGGCCGCCCGGCCACCGCCATGCCCAGCGAGATCATGCTGTACGGGCCGGGGATCGGGCCGTCCGCCTCGACGTCCACCGCCACGTACAGCTCCGGCAGCCGCTCGCCCGCCCCGCTCGTCATCCGGGCAGGCTAGCAACGCTGCCGGCGTACCCGGGACGTCTTTTCCCCCGGCCGGTGGGCCTACCTGCCGGGTGTCGGCGGACACCGGCGTAAGCTGGCTCGTCGTGAGTCTCACCATCGGCATCGTCGGCCTGCCCAACGTCGGCAAGAGCACCCTGTTCAACGCGCTCACCAAGAACGACGTGCTCGCCGCGAACTACCCGTTCGCCACGATCGAGCCCAACGTCGGCGTGGTCGGGCTGCCGGACGAGCGGCTGGCCACGCTCGCCGAGATCTTCTCCTCGCAGAAGGTGCTGCCGGCGCCGGTGTCGTTCGTCGACATCGCCGGCCTGGTGCGGGGTGCCTCCAAGGGGCAGGGCCGGGGCAACGCCTTCCTGGCCAACATCCGCGACGCCTCGGCGATCTGCCAGGTGGTGCGCGCGTTCTCCGACCCGAACGTGGTGCACGTCGACGGCAAGATCTCCCCGGCCGACGACATCGAGACGATCAACACCGAGCTGATCCTCGCCGACCTCCAGACCCTGGAGAGGGCGCTGCCGCGACTGGAGAAGGAGGCCAAGCTCCGCAAGGACCGGGCCGCCGCGGTCGCCGCCGCCAAGGCCGCCGTCGACGTGCTCGACGGCGGTACCACGCTCTACGCCGGCGCCGCCGCCGCGAAGATCGAGCTGGAGCACCTGCGCGAGCTGCACCTGCTCACCACCAAGCCCTTCCTGTACGTCTTCAACGTCGACGAGGCCGAGCTGGCCAACGCCGAGTTCCTCGACGAGCTGCGCGCCCTGGTCGCGCCCGCCGAGGCGGTCTTCATGGACGCGAAGATCGAATCCGAGCTGGTGGACCTGCCCGAGGAGGAGGCCCGCGAGCTGCTGGAGTCGATCGGGCAGCACGAGCCCGGCCTCGACCAGCTGATCCGGATCGGTTTCCGCACGCTCGGGCTTCAGACGTACCTGACGGCGGGCCCCAAGGAGGCGCGCGCCTGGACCGTCCCGGTCGGCGCGACCGCGCCGGAGGCCGCGGGCGTCATCCACAGCGACTTCCAGCGCGGCTTCATCAAGGCCGAGGTCGTCTCCTACGCCGACCTGGTCGAGGCCGGATCGATGGCGGCGGCCAAGGCCGCCGGCAAGGTCCGGATCGAGGGCAAGGAGTACGTCATGCAGGACGGCGACGTGGTGGAGTTCCGCTTCAACGTCTGACTCCGGCCTGTTCCCGCAGGTCAGGCGGTTGTTTCGTTGCTCTGGGGCACACCGGGGGCACAGCCCCACGCGTCATCGACCGCGCGGCGGGTGCGTTCCTCCGAGTCGGGCATCAGGTGGCCGTAGGTCGACAGCGGGGTCGCCTAAGGGCGCGTCGCACAGTCCGGACGCGTGGCCGTGGTGAGCGGATGAAGAGGGTCTGGGTCAGCCTGGGGCGAGGAGGCAGAACTCGTTGCCTTCCGGGTCAGCGAGGACCGTCCACGGGACGCTCTGGCCCAGGTCGATGGGGGTGGCACCGAGAGCCCGCAGTCTGGCCGCCTCGGCCTCCAGGTCGTCACCCGGGTATGGGCGGACGTCGAGGTGAACGCGATTCCACCCAGTCTTCACGTCGGGTGTGCGGAGGAATTGCAGATATGGGCCGACGCCCTTGGCGGAGCGCAGTACCGCGTTGTGGTCGGTCACCTTGTGCAGGGTCCAGTCCATGGCCTTGCTCCAGAAGCGGGCCATGGCTCGCGGATCCGCGCAGTCGACCACTACCGAGGCGATCGGTCCGGTGTCCCGGATCGGGTCGCGCCAGTCCAGCACGCAGAACTCGTTGCCCTCCGGGTCGGCCATGACCGTCCATGGGACGTCGCCCTGGCCTACGTCGGCGGGGGTTGCGCCGAGTTCCATCAGGCGCGTGACCACCTCCGCCTGATGGGCCGCCGAGGTGGTGGCGAGGTCGACGTGCACGCGGTTCTTCACCGTCTTGGGTTCCGGGGAGGCGATGAGGTCGAGGCAGACAGCGGCGGGGTCGGGGTAGACGAAGCCCTCGGGTTCGAGGTTGGTCACGCCGGGTCCCTCGCTGGAGATTCCCCAGCCCAGCGTCTCCGCCCAGAAACCGCCCAGCGCGGAGTCGTCCCGAGCCTTCATGTTGATTTGAACGAGCCGCGTTGCCATGCCGACGATGCTAAAGGAGATCAGTTCGATCCGGGGATGGAGACCTGGCGCTCGCAAGGTGGGGAATGAAGCCACCTTGGCTGAGTGACGAACAACCACGTGCGTCCAGGAGCAAGCGCGACCAGCGCGCGATGGCAAGCAGGACCACAGTGGGTGCCCAGCTCAGTAACATGCGCACATGTCCCGGCCGGTCATCTTCGATCTCTTCCATACCCTGCTGCACGCTACCGACGACGTCGAACGCGACCGGGTAGTCGGTGAGATGGCGCTCATGGTCGGGGTGGCTCCACCTGCCCTGGTCGCGGAGTACCACGCGACCTGGCGCGACCGGCTGGTGCGGTGGGACGTGGAGGAGACCGTCCATGTCCTCGCCAGTCGCCTCGGCGGCACACCAACCGAGGAGCAGGTGAGACGGGCCGGGGATCATCGGCGAGCCCTCGCGCGCCGGGTGCTGGACGAAGTTTCGACCGCCACGCTGGACGTGCTTGACGCGCTACGCGACGGGGGGCACCCGTTGGCCCTCATCAGCAACGCCACCGCGGACGCTGCTGAGGCATGGCCGCAGAGCCGGCTCGCCCGCCGCTTCGACGTCGCGATCTTCTCCTGCGACGTTGGGCTGGCCAAGCCCGACCCGGCGATCTACCGCGCCGCCACTGAACGGCTGGGCGTTGCACCGGCACAGTGCGTCTTCATAGGCGACGGCGCAGATGGCGAGCTGGCCGGTGCGGCAGCGGTCGGCATGACGGTCTTCAGGACCACCGAGCACAACGACACCGATCCGAGCTGGGACGGACCGGGGTTCCCTGCTCTCAGCGACCTGCCCACCCTGCTGCGCGACCCCACCAGGAGGACCAGGGCGTGAGCCACCAATGACGTGAGCCCAGAACGGGGCGTGTCGCTCTGGGGCACACCCCTATTTCGTGCGCTCAGGGTGCATGTCGCCCGGATTCACCGGGTGGCCGGGGACGTTGATGCACAACTGTCCCGGCTCGGCACCACACACCGGGCAGGGACGGTACGACTCGACGGACCCCGGGTCGAGGCCCCTCGCCTGGGCCGCTCGGACGATCTCGTCGGCCGCGTGGTGCAGCTCGAGGTCCCGATGTCGCACGGCAGCCTTGTGGATTCGCTGGAGCGCGTCTCGCGCCAGCTCCCCGGGGTCAGTCATCCGACCGACCTTCCCGCTGCGCGCGCCGTCACACGCACACCCCCGTTGACCTGCTGAAACGCGCGGTACGAGCCTGCTCCAGGAGGTCGAAGCGCTACTGCTCGCCGCGCCGACGCGCGAGATGGACGGTGAGGTCGGCGGCGATCTCGACCGTCTCGGGCAGGACCCGCATGATCCGGCTGAACACCTGCTCCCGCTCCGGGGTCGGCAATTCGAGATAAGCCGAGATGGTCGAGAGATGGCCCACGTAGTCGCGAGCACTCATCGTCGCCCGCCGCACGATCACCGACTGCCGAACATCGGCGAACCACTCAGACCGTCGGAGTTCCGTACCCGGCCACTGCATGTCATGTCCCGGAGGCGTCCCATCTGGAGACGGAACATCGTCGCTCGCCAGGAACGGTGCCCGGGCCGCGCGAACAGCTTCCTCCACAGCCGGGTCGGCCAACTGGAGTGGTCCACCGAACGAGGCGAACACGCCACCCGGCTCCAGCAGCGCGGCCACCCGCGACCACCGGCCCTCCGGGTTCGTCCAGTGCAGCGCCGCTGCCGCGTACACCAGCCCGTAGCGCTCGCCCGGTCGCACGTCCTCGAACGCGGCCTGCACGGTCCTGACGTTTGCTGCCACGTGCTTACGCAGCTCGGCGAGCATCGCCCCGTCAGGCTCGGTCGCGGTGACCGTGACCCCTCGTCGAGCGAACAGCCGGGTTGCCTTGCCGGTGCCGGCGCCAATCTCCAGGGCAGTCCGAACCGGTTGACCCGCGTACGTCATCACCATGTCGAAGAGCTCCACGGGATACCCCAGCCGGAACCGTTCGTATGCTTCCGCCACCACTCCGAAGCCCAGTGCGCGACGAGACATGGCGAGCATCCTGACACGAGCTGCGCCGTGAATGGCTGGTGTTTCCGCGCCAAGTTCCGCCTCGGGTGTCCGATTCCGGCCTGTTTTCGCTGGTCAGGAGCGGTGGCTGGCGTCGTTCGGTCTGCCAGTCGCCGTCGGGCTCGGCAGCGTGGCCCGACGCTGATGAATGGCCGCAGCCCCATCGGGTACGCGGGCTGCGAAGGATCAATTGTCCGGTGCGGAGACGCGCACGACTGATCTGACGTACGAAGGGATGCCGGCGATGAAGGACAGGATCCTGAAAGGGTTGCGGAGGAAGGCGAGCGCGATCGTGGTACGCCGCCGAGCCAAGGATTCCGTGATCAACAAGCCGACCGGCGCCAGAAGGCCCGGCAGGCGTTTCCAGTGAGGCCGCGACCGGCCGGGGGCTGAATGGCCGCCCGGCCGGTGGCGAGGGTCGGCTGCCCCAGGGCCGGCTGACGGCTGGATTCCCCGGGTACCGCAAGGCGTCGATGGGGTCAGTCGCCGGAGAACCCGGTGAAGTGGATCTGGCCCGGGCGGCCGTCGAGGTAGCTGACGACGTAGACGCCCTGCCACCGTTCCCGGATCGGGTAGGGATCGAAGCTCTTCAGCCACGCGAGGACCTCATCCGGCGCGGGGTGAACGGTGCCGAAGTAGGCGAGCAACTGCTCGTCGGTCAGCGGGGACACGGTGCCCGGCGCCGGCTCGTCCGAGACGCCGTTGACCATGTCGATGACGGAGTGCGTGCCCGAGTGCGGTTGCGCGGCGAACAGCGAGTCCGGGTCGACCGGCCGAGGTCGCCGCTGCGCGGCTCGCCAATCGTCCAGCAGGAACTCGTTGATCCCGCTGTCGTCGTGCGCGGGATCGAGCGTCGCGCGGAACTCCTCCTCGGTCAGGGCGTACGTGGGGTCCGGCTCCTCGCGGTGGTACGCGCCCCGGTCGTACACCTCCTGGCGTAGCTGCCGGAGCGCGGCGGCGACGTCCGGCTGGTAGGCGACGCTGTACGACCATCCCGAAGCACCCACGTGCTTCTCCTCTCGACCGCTGCCCGGGGTCGCGATCCCCCGAAGATCGACCCGACCGTAGTGGGGCGGTCGGACAGACCGTCGGGGCCGCTCGCCGGCTCGCGGACGACGGACCCCGAGGACCCGGCCGGGCCGGGCCGAGGTGATCGACTCCAGTTGCGGCGGGTCGCGGTGTCCGTGGTGCCGCGTCACCGCGCCACGCCGCACACCGAGTCGATCTCTCCGCCGGTCAGGATGCGCAGCGGTCGAAGCGGTTCGTCCACCCCTCGTCGGACGAGGCGTAGAACGTGAACAGCGCGAAGCCGCGTCCGTCGTGGTCGACCAGCAGGGAGTCGCCGAACTCGTACCGCTCGGGGGACACGTGGTCCCGGTCGGGGCCGGCCTCGCGGACGCCGAGGTCGAGCCGTACCCATCGCTCGTCGTCGGCGGCGAGCAGCCAGGTGCCAGCGGCCGCCGTGGGTCGGCGCGGCGAAGTAGGTCCGCCAGATGTAGTCGTCGCTCCAGGTGACGCGTAGTTCGCGGAGGAGGTGGAACAGGTAGTCGTCCGAGACGGGGCCGAGCCGCGCCGAGCCGTCCGCACCCAGCTCCAACCGGTCCCCGCTGGTGGTGCACCACGATCCGGTGAGGTCGGCGCTGGTGAGGTCCGGCGGTACCGGTGCCGGCGAGGTACATGCTGCGCCCGCGAGGAGGACGAGCGTCAGCAGGACCGTCCTGGTGACCGCGCGCCGCACGACTGCGCCGCGAGCCGGTGGTGGCGCGTGCCCGTCCGCCGGGTCGACCGGTCCATGATCCACGCGCCGATGGTAGGCGCGGGCGGCTCCGGTCCGCCGCGGGGCCGCTCCACTGTGACCCAGCCGTGGCCGGGCGTCTCTAAGGGACGTCTCGTAACTCAGTGAAGGCGTTGTCCGTGACCGGGTCGGTGCTCACCTGACGAGGGCGATGTTGTGGAGATGGGCGATGGCTGAAGCGGTGTCGGTCAATGTGCTGGCAGCGCGGCGGTAGTCGCGCAAGATCTTCCAGCACTTCATCCTGGCCAGGGCGTGTTCGACCTGGGCGCGGACCGTGCGGTGTTGGGCGTTGAGCTCCTGCTTCCAGTCCGGCAGTGGGCTGCCGTCGCGGTTCTTGCGGTACGGGATGATCACGTCGGGGTTGCCGCGGTAGCCGCCGTCGGCCATGACCGGCCGCCCGTTCAGCTTCTGGTCGATGCCAGAGGTGCCGGTAG
>NZ_JAEVHN010000234.1:0-8716 GCF_016803375.1 Micromonospora sp. 4G55 | reverse complement strand
GTGCGGGGGGTGGGGGCGGGGTTGGCGGTGGCGAGGCGGTTGCGGCGGTAGCCGTAGCCGAAGTAGATGACCGCGCCGAGCAGCATCCAGATCAGGAACCGGATCCAGGTCTCCACCGACAGGTTGAGCATCAGGTAGAGGCAGGCCAGCGCCGAGACGATCGGTAGCACCGGGGAGAACGGCACCTTGAACGGCCGGTCCAGGTCGGGGCGCTTGCGGCGCAGGATCGGCACCGCGACCGAGACCAGCACGAACGCGCAGAGCGCGCCGATGCTGACCAGGTCGGCCAGGGCCGACAGCGGCAGGAAGCCGGCGAGCAGCGCGACCGCCACCGTCATCACCGCGGAGATCCGGTACGGGGTGCCCCAGCGGGGGTGCACCTTGGCGATCGACGGCGGGATCAGGCCGTCCCGGGAGATGGCGAAGCCGATCCGGCCCATGGCCACCAGGTCGACCAGGATCACGCTGGTCAGGCCGGCGATGGCCGCGATGGAGACCAGCACGCCGGCCCAGCCCGCGCCGGCCGCCTTGAAGGCCGAGGCGATCGGGGCGCCCCGGTCGATCTCGGTGTACGGCACCATGCCGACCACGACCAGCGAGACGCCGATGTACAGCACGGTGGAGATCAGCAGCGTGCCGAGCAGGCCCAGGGTGAGGTCACGCTTGGGACGGCGGGTCTCCTCGCCGAGGTTCGCCACGGCCTCGAAGCCGGTGTACGCGAAGAAGACCACCGCGGCGGCGCTGAGCACCCCGACGAAGCCGAAGACCGAGGGCTCCAGCCCGAACAGCGCCTGGGTGACGGGCTGCTTGATGCCGTCGTCGGCGGCGCGGCGGGCTCCGCCGGCGGGATGAACGGGGTGAGGTTGGCGGCCTCCACGAAGAACAGCCCGGCGGCCACGATGAAGACGCAGATGGCGACCTTGACCAGTACCAGCAGGTTGGTGACCCGGGCGGACTCCCGGATGCCGACGATGGCGACCACGCCGAGCAGCAGCACGATGCCGATCGCGCCGAGGTTGACGACGCTGCCCTCCTCGCCGAACCAGGCGGTGGGCAGGCCGAAGAGTTCGGCGAGGTAGCCGGACCAGCCCCGGGCCACCACCGCCGCGCCGAGGGCGAACTCCAGCAGCAGGTCCCAGCCGATGATCCAGGCGACGATCTCGCCCATCGTCGCGTACGCGTAGGTGTAGGCGCTGCCGGCCGTCGGCACGCTGGAGGCCAGTTCGGCGTAGCAGAGCGCGGCGAGCAGGGCGACCACCCCGGCGATGGCGAACGAGATCACCACGCCGGGCCCGGCGCTGTCCCGGGCCTCGATGCCGGTCAGCGTGAAGATGCCGGTGCCGATCACGATGCCGATGCCGAAGCCGGTGAGGTCGCGCGCGCCGAGGTGGCGCTTCAGCCCGAGCTTGCCGTCGCTCCCGTCGGCCTCGCCCTGGGCCAGCACGTCCTTGATCGGTTTGGTGCGCAGCACGGACACCGCGTTCACCCCTTCCTCGACCGCCCCCGTGGCGGCCGGTGACCGGCGATGCTACCCAGCACAGACCCGCGCCAATCACCACTTCACGGGCCGATCGGGCGCTGACCGCACGTGTGGGGACCGTCACGGCTCGCACCGGTGGCCGGGTTGGCCGCCTCCGGCGAGTTTGCCGGTATCGGGACATCCAGGTCGGACCCTTGCGCGAAGCCCATCAGGTGTGAAAATTTCCTACCAGCGGTAGATAGCCGCTGGCGAATCTTGCCAGGGACGCCGCGACAACCGGGAGCCCACGAAGGGACACACCGCATGAAGGCAACTCGGCTCCGAGCCGCCGGGCTGGCCGTGGCACTGCTCGGCGCGCTGGTCGCCGGCACGCCCGCGAGCGCCGCACCGGACACGGCGGCCACCGAACCCGCCACCACCGACTGCAGCACCGACCCGGCCACCCCGAAGCGCCAGTTCCGGGCCATGTGGATCGCGTCGGTCACCAACATCGACTGGCCCAGCAAGGCCTCGCAGACCGCCCCCGACCAGGTCGCCAAGCAGCAGGCCGAGTACCTGGCCTGGCTCGACCTGGCGCAGAAGCTCAACCACAACGCCGTCGTCGTCCAGGTCCGGCCGACCGCGGACGCGTTCTGGCCCTCGCCGTACGAGCCGTGGTCGGAGTACCTCACCGGGGTGCGCGGCCAGGACCCGGGCTGGGACCCGCTGAAGTTCCTCGTCACCGAGTCGCACAAGCGGAACCTGGAGTTCCACGCCTGGTTCAACCCGTACCGGGTCTCCATGCCGGCCCCGGGTGGCGCCGGCGCGGACCTCAGCAAGCTCGCGCCGAACCACCCGGCGCGGCAGCACCCGGAGTGGACCTTCGCCTACCCGCCGGCCGGCGTGGCCGGCAGCCGGCTCTACTACAACCCCGGCATCCCCGAGGTCCGCGAGTTCGTCCAGACCGCGATGATGGACGCGGTCAACCGGTACGACATCGACGGCGTGCACTTCGACGACTACTTCTACCCGTACCCGAGCGGCACCCACCAGGTGCCGGACGACGCCACCTTCGCCGCCCACAACCGGGGCTTCACCGACAAGGCGGACTGGCGGCGGGACAACATCAACCTGCTGATCCAGGAGATGAACGCCAAGATCAAGGCGGTCAAGCCGTGGGTGAAGTTCGGGGTCAGCCCGTTCGGCATCTGGCGTAACAAGTCCGCCGACCCGCTGGGCTCGGACACCACCGGCAGCCAGTCGTACGACATCATCTCCGCCGACACCCGCACCTGGATCAAGCAGGAGTGGATCGACTACGTGGTGCCGCAGCTCTACTGGTACATCGGCCAGTACCCGGCCGCCGACTACGCCCGGCTGGTGCCGTGGTGGGCCGAGACGGTGCGCGGCACCCGGGTGCAGCTCTACATCGGCCAGGCCGACTACAAGAGCGGTGAGCCGGTGTACGGGCCGTTCTGGCAGAACCCGCGCGAGCTGTCCGACCACCTGACGCTCAACCGGTCGTACCCGGAGGTGCTCGGCAACGTGCACTTCTCGGCCGTGCAGGTGCGGGCCAACCGGCTCGGCGCGACCGACATCTACGCCGCCGAGCACTACTCCCGGCCGGCGCTGGTGCCGGCGATGCCGCACCTGCCCGCCAAGCCGCTGCTGCCCCCGGTGGTCACCGGGGCGGAGCGGTCCGACGACGGGGTGCGGCTGAGCTGGCGGCAGCCGGCCGACGGCCAGGGCCCGATCGGCGACGCCACCTCGTACGCGGTCTACCGCTTCGACTCGGGCGAGCGGGTGGACGCCTGCGGCTTCGCCGACGCGTCCCACCTGGTCGGCACCCTGCGCGCCGACGACGCCACCGCGGTGCAGTCCTTCGTGGACGCCACGGCGGAGCCGGGGCGGACGTACACGTACCACGTGACCGCGCTGGACCGGCTCTGGAACGAGAGCCTGCCCAGCCCGGCGCGGGTGGTGCGCTGACCCAACCGCGAATGCCCCGGGCGGTCAACGCCCGGGGCATTCGTCTGTTTCATCGTCTGTCATCAATAGTACCCGCCGGTAACACATCGAGGCATGGGAATTGCTCGAAACTGGTCCGACCCACGGTGATCCACCGGTCACCGGTCGTAGACCACCCCGCGGAGGTACCCCGAATGCCCAGACGACTCGCCACCCTCTTCGCCGCCGGCGCGTTCGCACTGCTCGCCATGCTCGGCGTGAGCTCCCCCGCGTTCGCGGTGACGCCTGAGCAGAAGCTCTCGGTGCTCTCCAGCTGGACCCAGACCAGCGCCACCAGCTTCAACGCCTGGAACTCCGCCCGGCTGAACAAGGCCGCCTGGGCCGACTACGCCTTCGACTGGTCCACCGACTACTGCTCGTCCAGCCCCGACAACCCGCTCGGGTTCAACTTCACCCTCTCCTGCGCCCGGCACGACTTCGGCTACCGCAACTACAAGGCCATGGGCCAGTTCTCCGCCAACAAGGCCCGCGTGGACAGCGCCTTCTACGAGGACCTCAAGCGGTCCTGCGCCACGTACAACGCCGTCGTCCGGCCGGCCTGCTACAGCCTGGCCTGGACCTACTACCAGGCGGTCAGGAACTTCGGCTCCGTCGCCGCCGTCCAGCAGTCCGACATCGACCGGGCCGCCCGGATGAAGGCCGACCGGTTCGCGTACACGCCGCTGGCCGGGCCGCGGTCGTGGCGGTGCTCTTCGACAAGCAGAGCCTGCGCACCCGGATCTCCTTCGACGCCGGCATCGCCGAGCTGGGCGGCCACCCCCTGGTCGTGGACACCCAGGTCACCCACTTCGGGCGGGGCGAGTCTCTCGCCGACGCCGGGCGGGTGCTGTCCCGCTACGTCGCCGCGATCGTGCTGCGCACCCACGGCGACGACCGGATCGCCGAGGTCGCCTCGCACGCCACCGTGCCGGTGATCAACGCCCTCACCGACGGCTACCACCCCTGCCAGCTGCTGGCCGACCTGCTCACCGTCCGCGAGCACTGCGGCGGCACCCGAGGCCGGACCCTGGCGTACGTCGGGGACGCCGCCAACAACCTGTCGCACTCCTACCTGCTCGCCGGCGCGACCGCCGGGATGCACGTGCGGGTCGCCGGCCCGGCCGGTTTCCAGCCCGACCCCGACGTGGTGGCCCGGGCCGAGAAGATCGCCCTCGGCACCGGCGGATCGGTCCGGGCGCTCGTCGACCCGGTCGAGGCGGTCCGCGGGGCCGACGTGGTCGCCACCGACACCTGGACCTCGATGGGCCAGGAGGACGACGGGCTGGACCGGCTCACCCCGTTCCGGCCGTACCAGGTCAACGACGCGCTGCTGGCCCACGCCGCGACCGACGTGATCGTGCTGCACTGCCTGCCCGCGCACCGGGGCGAGGAGATCACCGACGAGGTGCTCGACGGGCCGCGCAGCGCGGTCTTCGACCAGGCGGAGAATCGCCTGCACGCCCAGAAGGCGCTGCTGACGTATCTCCTGGAGGCCTCCACATGACCGCCCCGCTGACCCGCGCCGCCCGGCACGGCCGCATCGTCGAGCTGATCCGCGACAAGGCGATCCACTCGCAGACCGAGCTGGCCGACCTGCTCGCCACCGACGGCATCCAGGTCACCCAGGCCACCCTCTCCCGCGATCTCAAGGAGCTGGGCGCGGTCACCGCCCGCGGCGGCGACGGGCGGGGCGTCTACCTGATCCCGGAGGACGGCCAGCGACCGCTGCGCGACGCCGAGGCCGCCCCGGCCCGGCTGGTCCGGCTGCTGCGCGAGCTGCTCAACGGGGTCGACTCCAGCGGCAACATCGCCGTACTGCGCACCCCGCCGGGCGCAGCCCACTACCTGGCCAGCGCGTTGGACCGAGCGGGCCTGCCCGAGATCGTCGGCACCATCGCCGGCGACGACACCATCCTCGTCGTGGCCCGCGAGGCCGTCGGCGGGGCCGCGCTCGGCGACAAGCTCGCCGGGTGGGCCCGCCGGGAAGAAAATGTTGAAGGGAGCACCACACCATGACCGAGCGGGTCGTCCTTGCCTACTCCGGGGGTCTCGACACCTCCGTGGCCATTCCGTACCTCGCCGAGCAGACCGGCGCCGAGATCGTCGCGGTGGCCGTCGACGTCGGACAGGGCGGCGAGGACCTCGACGCCATCCGGCAGCGCGCGCTGGACTGCGGCGCCGTCGAGTCCGAGGTGGTCGACGCGCGTGACGAGTTCGCCGCGACTACTGCCTGCCGGCGATGCGCGCCAACGCCCTCTACATGGACCGCTACCCGCTGGTCTCCGCGCTGTCCCGGCCGCTGATCGTCAAGCACCTGGTGGCCGCGGCCCGCAAGCACGGCGGCACGATCGTCTCGCACGGCTGCACCGGCAAGGGCAACGACCAGGTCCGCTTCGAGGTCGGGCTGAGCGCCCTCGCCCCCGACCTGAAGATCATCGCCCCGGCCCGGGACTTCGCCTGGACGCGGGACAAGGCCATCGCCTTCGCCGAGGAGAAGGGCCTGCCGATCGACGTGTCGGCCAAGTCGCCGTACTCCATCGACCAGAACCTCTGGGGTCGTGCGGTGGAGACCGGCTTCTTGGAGGACATCTGGAACGGTCCCATCGAGGACCTGTACTCCTACACCGCCGACCCGGCCGAGCCGCGCGACGCCGACGAGGTCGTGATCACCTTCGACGCCGGCAACCCGGTCGCCATCGACGGCGAGACCGTCACCCCGTACCAGGCGATCCTGGAGCTGAACCGGCGCGCCGGCGCCCAGGGCGTCGGCCGGCTCGACATGGTCGAGGACCGCCTCGTCGGCATCAAGAGCCGCGAGGTGTACGAGGCCCCCGGCGCGATCGCGCTGATCATCGCCCACCAGGAGCTGGAGGCGGTCACCGTCGAGCGCGACCTGGCCCGGTTCAAGCGCGGCGTCGACCAGCGCTGGGGCGAGCTGGTCTACGACGGCCTCTGGTTCTCGCCGCTCAAGGACAGCCTGGACGCCTTCATCGACGACGCCCAGCGGCACGTCTCCGGCGAGGTGCGGCTCACCCTGCACGGCGGCCGGGCCACCGTCACCGGCCGGCGCTCCGAGGCCAGCCTCTACGACTTCGGCATGGCCACCTACGACACCGGCGACACCTTCGACCAGTCCCTGGCGAAGGGTTTCGTGCAGCTGTGGGGCCTGCCGAGCAAGATGGCCGCCGCACGGGACGCCCGGCTGGGCGGCTAGGAACCGTGGCAACCACAATGGGCGGCGTGGACGACAAGAGCCTGACCGAGAACAGCGCCGCCACCAACCGGACGAGCCTGTGGGGTGGCCGGTTCGCCGGTGGCCCCGCCGAAGCCCTCGCGCGGCTGTCGGTGAGTGTCCAGTTCGACTGGCGCCTCGCCCCGTACGACATCGCCGGCTCCCGGGCGCACGCCCGGGTGCTGGCCGGCGCGGGCCTGCTCGACCCGGAGGAGCTGGGCCGCATCCTGGCGGCGCTGGACGATCTGGAGGCGGCCTGCGCCTCCGGGCAGTTCCGCCCGACCATCGACGACGAGGACGTGCACACCGCCCTGGAGCGCGGCCTGCTGGAGCGGCTCGGCAGCCTCGGCGGCAAGCTGCGCGCCGGGCGGTCCCGCAACGACCAGGTCGCCACCGACCTGCGGCTCTACCTGCGTGACCACGCCCGGGGCGTGGCCGCCCGGCTGGTCGAGCTGGCCGAGGCGCTGGTCGAGCAGGCCGAGCGGCACGTGGACACTGCCGCGCCCGGGATGACCCACCTCCAGCACGCCCAGCCGGTCACCTTCGGACACTGGCTGCTCGCCCACGTGCAGCCGCTGCTGCGCGACCTGGAGCGGCTGCGCGACTGGGACCACCGGGCCGCGATCAGCCCGCTCGGGGCGGGCGCGCTGGCCGGCTCCGGCCTGCCGCTGGACCCGGTGGCCGTCTCCAAGGAGCTGGGCTTCCGTACGTCGTTCGCCAACTCGATGGACGCCGTCGCCGACCGGGACTTCGTCGCCGAGTTCCTCTTCGTCACCGCGCTGGTCGGGGTGCACCTGTCCCGCCTCGGCGAGGAGGTGGTGCTCTGGACCTCGCACGAGTTCGGCTGGGTGGAGCTCGACGACGCCTTCGCCACCGGCTCGTCGATCATGCCGCAGAAGAAGAACGCGGACATCGCCGAGCTGGCCCGGGGGAAGTCGGGCCGCCTCGTCGGCGGGCTGATGAGCGTGCTCACCATGCTCAAGGGCCTGCCGATGACCTACGACCGGGACATGCAGGAGGACAAGGAGCCGGCCTTCGACGCGGTCGACACCCTGGAACTGCTGCTGCCGGCGCTCGCCGGGATGATCTCCACCATGACGGTACGCGTCGACCGGCTGGTGGCCGCCGCGCCGGTGGGCTTCTCGCTGGCCACCGAGGTGGCCGACTGGCTCGTCCGCAAGGGCGTGCCGTTCCGCGACGCGCACGAGATCACCGGCAAGCTCGTCGCGCTCTGCGTGGCCCGGGACTGCGCCCTGGACGAGGTCTCCGACGACGACCTCGCCACGGTCAGCGAGCACCTGGACCCGAGCGTGCGCGACGTGCTCTCGGTCCGCTCGGCGCTGGCCGCCCGGACCACGCCCGGCTCCACCGGCCCCGGCCCGGTGGCCGACCAGCTCGCCGCCGCCGCGGACAAGCTGGCCGGCTGGCGGGAGTGGAGCAGCGAGCGGGTCGTACCCCGCTGAGGTCGACGGGTCGGCGCGGCGCGACGCCGCGCCGACCCTCACACCGTCGGCCGCTCCCGTTTCGGCAGCTTCGCCACCACCGCCTCGTACGAGCCGTCGACGGCCTCGATCAGCTCGTCGTCCGGGATCGCGCCGTTCAGGCGCAGCGAGTTCCACCCCGACCGCCCGATGTACGCCGACGCCTTCGCGTCGTCCGGGAACCGGTGGATCCACTCGTCGGCGACCTCCCGGTTCGGGCCGCACTTCACGCCGACCCGCGCCTCTCCGTCCGGCGAGCCGAGGAAGGCGAAGATCCGGCTTCCCACCTTCACCACCTCGTCGCCCTCCCAGGGCTGGTCCAGCCGGGCGCCCGGCTTCCCGAGGCAGTACGCCAGCATCTCGTCGCGCGTCATCGCGTCCTCCCGGTGGCAGCGGTCACCGGCACAGTCTCTCCGACCCGTCCAGCCCCGGGGCACCTCCGCGCCGACCGGGCAGCCCGGAAGCCAGCGCCTCGGCGCCGACCGGGCGGTCGGCAAGCCGGCGCCTCGGCCCCGATCGGGCGGTCGGGAAGCCGGT
>NZ_JAEVHN010000233.1:0-8757 GCF_016803375.1 Micromonospora sp. 4G55 | reverse complement strand
CCCCCGCTTCTTCCACTTCATCATCGGCGGGGTGACCCCGGCCGCTCTCGCCGCCGACTGGACGGCGGCCCTGCTCGACCAGAACGCCGCCTTCCGCGCCTCCTCGCGGCTCGCCAGTGAGGTCGAGACGATCGCGCTGACCTGGCTGCGGGAGCTGTTCGGGCTGCCCACGACGTACGGCGGCGCGCTGGTCACCAGCGCCACCTTCGCCAACGTCACCGGGCTCGCCGTCGCCACCCACTGGTGGGGCGAGCGGCACGGCGTCGACGTCGCCGCGGACGGGCTGGCCGGGCTGCCCCGGATGCCCGTGCTCTCCGGCGGCTACCTGCACCCCAGCGACCGCAAGGCGCTGCAACTGCTCGGGCACGGCCGCAACAGCGTCGAGATCCACGCCCGTGACGGCGCGGGCCGGGTCGACCTCGTCGCCCTCGACCGGCGGCTCGCCGAACTGGCCGCCCCGGCGGTGGTGATCGGCAGCGCCGGGGAGGTGGACACCGGCGACTTCGACCCGCTGGCCGACCTCGCCGACATCGCCGAACGGCACGGCGCCTGGCTGCACGTCGACGGCGCGTTCGGGATCTTCGCCGCGCTCTCCCCGCGCACCGCCGGGCTGATCGCCGGCATGGAACGCGCGACTCGATCGCCGGCGACGGGCACAAGTGGCTCAACGTGCCGTACGAGAGCGGCTTCGCCTTCCTCAAGGACCCGTCCCGGCTACCGGTCGCGTTCGGCATGCCCGGCGCGGCGTACCTGCCGGGGGAGGGCAGCGCCCTGCCGACACCCGGCGCGGGCGCGGACTACGCCCTGCTCGGCCCGGACTCCTCCCGCCGGGCCCGGGCCCTGCCGATCTGGGCGACCCTGGCCGCGTACGGGCGCGACGGCTACCGGTCCATGGTGGAACGGCACCTCGACCTGGCCCAGCGTCTGGCGCGCCGGGTCGACGAGACGCCCGAGCTGCAACGCCTCGCCGAGGTGCCGCTCTGCATCGTCTGCTTCCGGGCGCGCCGGCGGGCGTACCCGAGGAGGCGCTCGACGAGGTCAACCGGCGGCTCGGCGCGGCCCTGCTCGCCGACGGCCGGGTGTACGCCGGCACCACCGTCCACGACGGACGGGTGGCGCTGCGCCCGGCGATCGTCAACTGGCGCACCACCGAGGCCGACGTGGACCTGCTGGTCGACGTGGTCCGCGAGCTCACCGCGAAGGTGGTCGCCGAACTCGGCTGAGCAGGGGTGCATCCACCGGCCGGAGTCGGGGCGAAGCAATGGTCGTGACGACAAGTCACGGATCTGGTCGCACCATGAAGGGTTCGCCGATGAAGATCGCACGACTCGCCGCCCGCGTGGCCGTGGGCACCATGGCCACCGTGCTGGCCACCTCCGCCGTCGCGGTGCCCGCCGCCCAGGCCGCCGGCAAGCAACCGGGCACCCGCAGCCTGGCCGAGGTCCTCACCCGGGACACCGGCGGTTTCGACCGCAACTCCCGGGACTTCGACGTGCTCACCGCGGCCGTACTGGCCGTCCTCGAGGCCAAGCCAAACTCGCCGGTGAAGGTGCTCGCCGACGGCACCGTCGCGCTGACCGCGTTCGTTCCCACCGACGCCGCGTTCCGGGAACTGGTCCGGGGCCTCACTCACGCCCACCGGCTCCCCAGTGAGCAGGCCGCCTTCACCGCCGTCGCCGGGCTCGGCATCGACACCGTGGAGAACGTGCTGCTCTACCACGTGGTGCCGGGCGCGACCATCGACCGGCGCGCGGCGCTCATGGCGGACGGCGCGGAGTTGACCACCGCGCTGGGCGCACCGTCGAGGTGAGCGTGCAGCGCTGGTGGCACTTCCGCCAGGTGCGCCTGGTCGACGCCGACACCAGCGACCGCTACGCGCGGGTGGTCGCGTACGAGATCAACAAGGGCAACCGGCAGATCGCGCACGCCGTCGACCGGGTGCTGCGCCCGATCGACCTGCCCTGACCCGGCACTGACGCCACGGCGCCGGCTCCTGCCGGGCGCCGTGCGCGTGCAGGCGCGCGCGGGTGCGTCGGGGCACCGGATCGCGCCCCGACGGCCCGTCGTGGTCAATCGTCAGTCGTTGTCGCCAACCCTCTGTGATTGCTGCCATACGCGCGGTACTTGTTCATTGACGTCGCCGACGATTATCTTTGCTTCGTCAAGCAACTGCATCTGAGGGTCGACGGAGGCTCAGCTCCGGCAATCGCGCGAGTGTGATCTCCGTACAGCCGGACATGGCTTCCTCACCGCTTCACCCATCCGGATGCCTACCGCGCCCCGTGTCGTTCAGGAGTCGGACATGATTTTTGGGCCAGCTCACCGCAGCTTCCGCGACGAGCAGCGATGCCGGGCGGCTCGGCGGCGGATGCGGGAAACCCTCGCGGTCCGCCGGGCCGCCGCAGCGGCTGGGCAGCGGGGCGTCACACTGCCTGACGAGGCGAAGCCGGCCGCATGACAAGGCGCGACCGGGCGGCGCGGGCCCAAGGGCGGCACCGGCCGATCGGGGAGCCGAGGGGGAGCAGTGGAGTGCACTGAACGGCCTTCTGCTGCGCTCAGCGGCACTGGACCGCACTTGACGCATCGGCCCGGTGCCCGCGGCTCTGCTTCTCGCGGTTCGGAGCGGGTGCAGCGTCCCGTCTCACGGTAGAGGGACCCGCGTTCAAGAGCTCCTAACGAAATGATGTTGGGCGTGTCCTCAGTCCCCGGTGGAACCGGCAGCCTCGATGATCGAGACGGGAGTGCCAAGTTCGACGGTACGGGAGACGGTGCAGAGTCGGTCGTGCGACTGCTGCAGCGACCGGGGCAGCGCCTCGCGCGCCCTGTCGCCCTCCGCGCCCACCGGGAACGTCACGGTGAACTCGACCCGGAGGTTCTGCATCCGGTTTCCCCCGGCCTCGTCCCGGATCTTGTCGCCGGTGACTTCGACGGAGAACCGGGTCGGCTCGGCGCGGCGGCTGGTGATGTGGTCCACGTCTATCGCGGTGCAGCCGCCGATGGCCGCCAGAAGCAGTTCCACCGGCGTGAAGCTGCCGTCCTCACCCGCGCCCATCGACATCGATCCGCCGCGGACGTTCCGCACGACGTACTTCCCCACGCTGGTGCGCTCGATCTCCACCGAGCGGAAGGTGTCCTCACTCATGACCGGCACGCTACCCAGGCCTGTTGGTCCCCGAGTCACCGACCTGGCCGACCCGGCCCATCCCTGGCGCAAGATCGAGTTCCACGGCACCGCCGAGGACCTCGAACGGGACCAACACGAGCCAGACTGAACAACCCGGAGAGAGCACCAAGATGCGAGCCGCCGGGCGCATGGTCAGCCGCTGCTCGTAACCTCGTCGCCCAGGCCCCAGCTTCCCGTCGCAACCGGCTTGGCGAGCGCTATCGGGGTACTGGTCCCGGGTTCTACCGGCCTATCGATGGTGTTGGTGGAACGATAGGGGCGTGGGAGCTGCGAAAACTGCTATGCCTGCTATCTCGCCGCTGGCTGGCGAGCCGATCAAGCGTGCCGATGCCGAGCGGCTCGCGGGAGTGCTGAAGGCGTTCGCCGATCCGGCCCGACTGCGACTGCTCAGTCTGATCCAGTCCGCTCCGGAGGGAGAGGCGTCCGTGACTGACCTCACCGCGCCGCTCAATCTCTCCCAGCCGACCGTGAGTCATCACCTTCGGATCCTCACCGAGGCCGGGCTGCTCGAGCGCGAGAAGCGCGGCGTCTGGGCGTACTACCGCCTGGTGCCGTCCGCGATCGCGGCGATAGCCGACCTGTTGACACCGCCCCGCAAACGGGCGGGGAAGAGGGCTCGTTGAGCGGCACTGTCGAGGACAGCGCCGGGTGATGCCGCAGTTCATCCCGGTCCTGGCCGCCATCCGCGTCCCACGCCTGGTCACAGGCCGCCCGAGAACCCGACCGGCGCGGTCGGTCAACTTCATGTGCGACCAATCCTCGGCTTGACTGGTGCCCTCGGCAAGTGCCGGGGGCACCAGTGCATTCGGGCCGCTATCTTGCTGGCGGGTTATTAGCAGCTGAGGGACCTGGTGGAGCCGTGGCCGCTGTACCAGTCGCCATGAAGCCGGTGTGCGTCACGTAGACCCGTTAGCTGCAGGTCCAGTTGCCGGAACACCCCATGCCATTTCCGCGGGCGGTTACACCGCCCGATGCGGCGGTGGAGCTGGTGCAGGTGCTGCTGATGCCGGTGCTGACCCAGGACCCGTCGGACTTGTCAGTTGGTCTGGCCCGGCGCGTCCACGATCTTGCCGGTGACCCGGATCAGCTCGACCTCGACGTCACCCTCCTTCAGCTTGACCCCCTCAGGCGTCGTGTGGTCCTTCACCACGACGGTCCGACTTCCGAGGAACTCGTGGGTGGTCGGGTCGAGCAGGATGTCGTGGTGCCGCCACCCGTCCTGGACCATGCCGACCGCGACTGCCGGGCGTCCGTCGAAGTCGACCGGATCTTTGGACTGGGTGACGCCGGGGATCAGGGCCAATACCCGTAGCAGCGTCGCCTTCACACTGGGCGGAAGCACGTTGTCTCGCAGCATCGAGTCGATTACCGCGTACGACAAGGCATCGCCCCGGGCGTTGTCGCCCCTGCCGGACGGTATCTGGGCTCGCAGCCAGCCGAGTAGTGCCCGCGGCTCGGTCGGCAGCCCGGCCAACGTCGGGTAGTCCTGGGGCGGCAGGGAATGCTGGACCTCCGCAGCCTCCGTGGTGATCTCGAGCTTGCCGTCAACCATGACGGCGCTCTGCCGGCCGTCGGCGCGCTGCCACGACCGGGTCGTCTCGCTGCTGGCCTGTCCCTTGTCCTCGGCGACCTTGCCGCGGACGATCTTCAGCTCGACGTAGGTCCACTGATCGGGACGCGGCGGCGTGAACGGCTCGGTCTCGGCGTGCACGGCGGCCAACTCGAAGGTCTGGACGATCGACCCGCCCGCCACGTACGGGGGTTGGCGTGCCGACTGACCCGCAGGCGGAGTCCCCTGGCCAAGGCCGCCGACCGCGACCACACCAACCACCAGCGCCGCGGCCCCGAAAGTGGCCAAGCCAGACGGCCACGCCCAACCCGGCAGGCGCCAGCCGCGCGGCTCGACCTGCTCCGGCCGGTTCGGCACGGTGGCCTCGCGTTCCGCGATCCGGGCCAGCAGCGCCGCCCGGGCCCGGGCCTGAGCATCCGGCGACGGCGGCTCGACCTCGCTCCAACTCTCCCGCAGCGCGGTGATGTCGTCGGTCACTGGGAATCCTCTCCGGTTGCCGTGGGGTCGGCGCCACCCAGCGCCGCCCGTAACCTTCTGCGTGCCCGATGGAGCCGAGACCGCACGGTGCCAGCGGGTACCTCCAGCGCACGGGCAACCTCCTCGCAGGTCAGGTCCGCCCAGGCGATCAGGAGCACTACCTCCCGGTCTCCTGGCGCAATCTCCCCCAGCGCCGCCGCGAGCCGTCCGCGCACGGCCTGCGCGTCCAGCCGTACGGCGACCCGGTCGGCCGGGCCGTCGAGGCTGTCCGGGTCGGCCGTGGCGACCTGGTCCGCCCGGGCCAATGCCCGGTACTGCCGCGCCTCGGTCCGCTGGTGGCCGGCGATCAGGTTCGACGCGATGCCGAACAACCAGGGCCGGGCGCTGTGGTGCGCGGTGTCGTACCGCCGCCAATGGTCGAACGCGACCAGAAACGTCTCCGCCGCGATGTCGTCGGCCAGGTCGCGGCCCAGCCGGCGGTTCGCGTAGCCATGGATTGCCGGGTAGTAGCGGTCGAAAATGGCGCCGAACAACTCCGGATCCCCGTGCATCCGACTGATGATCTCGGCGTCGGTCTGCCCAGTGGCGGTGTCCACGTCCCGTGTCACCACACCCATGAGTCCTCCCTCTGTCCGCACCCTCCGTACACGGCGAGGCCCATTCCTACTTCGCCGATGGCGGCGCGGGTGTTCGCGGAGGACCCGCCTCTGCCGCCCTTGTGGCTCTGGCGGTCCGCATTCAGTCCGCAGGAGGGCGACGGGGGCGGGGGAGGGGTGCGGGCTGCACCGCGCTCATCGACGATCCCGAGGACGTCCGGTTCGCACGGCCATTCGGGCCTGCACGGCCGCCGCTCGGCTCCTCCAGCCGGTCGGAGCAACCCCATGGCCTCAGTGGACAGCGCGCCCAGGTTCGGCGTCCGCCTTCGCATGCCCGACGGCACCGCCACCACCGACTCGGCCACGACCGTCGGTCCAGTGGTTGTCGCTGGCGGGCTCGTCGCCGTCGTCGACATCTCTGCCTCCCACGACCTCTGGCTCTTTCCGGCATTACCAGGGCCGGTGCAGGTTTATTTTCGCCGCAGGGGCTAGCGACGGCTGCAGGTATTTGACACTGTGGCATTCACCAGCGTGCTCGCCCTGGTGGCGACACGTCCGACGCGAGGGGGCGCCGTGCTTAGACCTTCCCGAATCCGATCACTCGCCGTCGCGGGCACGGCGATCCTGCTCGCCGTGATCGCATCTCCGGCGCAGGCGCACGAGCCGTGGGACGACGGGTCCGTCCCACCGCCCCCGCCGAGCAGCCCGGCCGACGGCTACAGCCAGAACATGCACCTGCTCTCCACCGCCAGCCACACCGGCGGCGTCAACTCCGACCTGGCCTTCGCCGGCGACCTCGTCTTCGCCGGCCACTACGGCGGTTTCCGGATCATCGACATCTCCGAGCCGGGCGAACCGGTGGAACTGGCCGACGTGCACTGCAACGGCCCGCAGGGCGACGTCTCCGTCTGGGGCGATCTGCTGTTCCTCTCGGTGGACACGCCGCAGAGCACGCCGGGCTGTGAAGGATCGCGCAACGTCACCGCGACGACGCCCGGCGCGTGGGAGGGCGTACGCGTCTTCGACGTCAGCGACCCGACGGCACCGGAGTTCCTCCAGGCGATCCGCACGGACTGCGGGTCGCACACGCACACGCTGGTACCCAGGGAGGACGGCGGCACCTACATCTATGTCGCGTCGTACCCGCTCAGCGCGAGCAACATCGGGCCGGACTGTCAGGCGCCGTTCGAGCGGATCTCGGTGATCGACGTGCCGGGCGGTGATCGTGCCGCCGGCCTCGCCGCGAGGGTGGCCGCCGAACCGACGGTCAAGGGCGTCGACCTCTTCGCAGGGGCGTCCGGTGACTTCTTCGCCTGCCACGACATTCAGGTGCTCACCCCCCGCGACCTGGCCGCCGCGGCGTGCCTGTCGCAGGGGCAGCTGTGGGACATCAGCAACCCGCTGGCTCCCCGGGTCACCGCCGACGTCGACACGCCTGACGTGGACATCTGGCACAGTGCCGCGTTCACCCACGACGGAAAGCACGTGACCTTCGGCGACGAATACTTCGGCGCGGCGCAGGAGCCCTTCGGAGCGATCTGGACGTACGCCGTCGACAACCCGTCCGCGCCGCTGAGCCATCTGCGGATCCCACGCGCCGAGCCGAGCACGTACCACAACTTCAACTACGTGCCGGTGGCCGGGCGCAACATCCTGGTCTCCTCGGCGTACGGCTCGGGCACCTCCGTGGTCGACCTGACCGATCCGGCGAATCCGAGGGAGATCGCCTACTACGACATGCGGTCCAACCAGTGGTCCACCTACTGGTACAACGGCCTGATCATCGCCAACGACATCTCGCGCGGCGTCGACGTGCTGCGCCTCAGCACCCCGCAGACAGCCGGGGCCCGCCGCCTGCCGATGCTCAACCCGCAGACGCAGACGTTCCTGCTCCGCTGACCGTGCGACGAGAGAGCGGGCGGGTGCCGACGACGCCCGCCCGCTCTCGTGTCGTATCAGCGAACCGGCATCCGTCCGGCGTTTGGCAGTCGGGGCGAAAAGAGATGCCTGTGCGCCGAGCCGGCCGGTCGGCCCCAATCGCCACCTCGTGCAACGTGATTCCGCCGGCTCGCAGCCCTACAGCGGTGGGACTGCGCTGGGCAAATTTGCCGGCCGGTCTACCCTGCGGCAAGCTCGACCCCGCCGGCATCATCTACCTCGACCCGGATGGTTGGCGCACCGTACGTGGCCGACGGCAAGCTGTTCCTCGCCGCATTCCGATCGCCCAGGGAAGGCGGCTCCAAGTCTCAGACGATGCCAGTGCTCTTCGGCCGGCAGATACCGGAGCCGAGTGTCTACGGCACACTGCTACAGATTCTGCGGCTGCGCTGTGCCTGACCGGCTCTGATGCTGCCCGGCCAAGCGGCACAACATTGGGTGGGTTCCGGCGCTGCGCTAAGGCCGGCGAGGGGCGTCTGGCTGCCCCTGGGATCCATCGAGCGAGGGAGGCGAGGTGCCGTTCACCGGTAGTCATGTCGCCGCCGTATTGCCGTTGACGCGATCGGCGTGGCTGGTGCCGTCGGTGGTCGGGAGCATGGTTCCCGACCTGCCTTACTACCTGCCGCTGCCGGTGGAGGCGACGCTGACCCACTCGCTCGGCAGGGTCCTCGGCACCGACATGTTGCTGGGTCTGGTGGTGTTGGCGCTGCGGCATGGGCTGTTGGTTCGCTTCCTGACCGTTATCTCGCCGGCCCGGCTACCCGGGTTGCGGGCCAGTGCTCCGCCCTTCAGGACTCCGTTGGGGAATAGCCAAACCACTCGGATTCACCTGTTGGCATGATTGTCGGATTCGTCGGGTGGGAAGGGTCGTGAGGTGTCGCTGGAAGCGTGGGATGACCGTGGGGTGCCGGAGTTGACCGCGCGGATGGTTCGGGCGTCGTTCCCCAAGGGCACTCTCGCGATGCGGATCCGCGACGCGCTCGGCCCGGTTT